>CAZDZU010000222.1:3114-3641 GCA_964509995.1 uncultured Eubacteriales bacterium
GTTCAAAGATATGGGTCTTGAAAAATTTCGGAAATTTTTTCAGGGCTTTCCATTATTTTATTATTTTATTCTATGTCATTCTTCTCGCAGAAATACTGGATTTTGCTTTCGAGTTCTTGAGCTCTGGCAATGGCCTTTTCTTCGGTCAGGGTGGGTATTAATTCTTTGAGCTTTGCTCGCACGGCCTTAACCTGGTTTTCTGCCTTTTCCGGGTCGGCCACAGCCACCAGCCCGGGCTCAGCTGCGGCCCGATTGGCATTTATGTAATTTTGAGTCGCCGCCTGAAATTCTTTTTCCAGCTGCCGGACCAGGTCTTCTTCCGGCGAAAGCTTGAAGAACTGGTTATAAGCCAGATAGCCGGCGGCCACAAGAATCAACAGAAAGATGATTTTTTTCATTTTGCCCTACCTTTATGTTTTATCGTGCCGGTTAGATTTTAATAAAATATAAAGCCCCTGGCAAATAAACCAGGAGCACCTGCTGGTTTACCCGGATTCCGCCTTTGCCCCGGCTCAGTGTGCTCGAAC
>CAZDZU010000223.1:0-3626 GCA_964509995.1 uncultured Eubacteriales bacterium
AGGGTGGTGCCATAGCGAGGGTTTATGGTCTGGAATCTATGAGTGGTGTCGTTCTTATAAGAAGCCAGACTGATGTTCAGGCTGCCTCCGAAAGGAATGACCTGGGAAATATTACCCGAAAGAGAATTATACTTGGTCTGGGTACTCTCGGTCGCTTCCAGCCAGGAGTAGGAAGCGGTGTTGGTCTCTCTCTGGTTAAAATTAAATGACAGCGTGGGATAATATTTTTCCCTTGCTTTGGACAGGCTGGCCGCTGCCAGTTCGGGGCTCAATTCCTGGATAGCCACCGACAGGTTGTTTTTCATGGTTCTGATGATGCACTCTTCCAGGGTCAGGCGCAGGACTTTTTCTTCCTGGGCCCGAAGCCCCGGACTGATCAGAGAAAACAGAATCAATATTACACTCAGGCTTGATATCTTTTTTTTCATTTTTACCTCCGGGTATCTATGTTAACCATTGTCCGTCTGTCATTAACGGCGCTACTATTTACTCATAACGCAGGGCTTCTATAGGGTCGAGCTTGGAAGCTTTTCTCGCCGGATAATAGCCGAAGAAAATGCCAACCGAGGCTGCGAAGAAAAAGGCCAGCATGATGGACTCGGGGGTGACCACAGTGGTTATGTTGGAGAAAACAGAGATGTACTTCATCAGCCTGGAGGCTCCCACCCCGACGATGATGCCGATAATTCCGCCGGTGACGCTCAGCACCACAGCTTCAATCAGGAACTGCAGCAGGATATCCTTCTCCCGGGCCCCGACAGCCAGGCGGACGCCGATTTCTCTTATCCGTTCGGTTACCGAGACCAGCATGATATTCATTATGCCGATTCCGCCCACAATCAACGATATGCCGGCAATGGAACCAAGCAGGATGGTCATTATCTTGGTGGATTCAGCAGCGCTTTCAGCCACATCAGCGATGTTTCTCACCTGGAAATCGTCATCTGCTCCGGGAGCAATACGATGCCTTTCCCTCATCAACTCTTCAATCTGCCTCTGGGCTTCACCGGTCTTATCAGCCGAGACTGCGGCCACATCGATGGAGTTGATATAATCCACACCCCGCAAGCGGCGCATGACGGTGGTATAGGGAGCGGCAATCATGTCATCGCGGTTAAAGAATCCACCCTGCTCGCCCTTGCTCTCGAGAACTCCGATCACCGTGAAGGGAATCTTGTTTATTCTTATGGTCTTGCCCAGAGGGTCTTCGTCCTCGAACAGATTCTGTTTAACCAGGCTGCCCAGGACACAGACCTTGGCCGCAGAGGCTACCTGGGTTTCGTCAAAATAAACGCCTTCCACCACCTGCCAGTTTCTTATTTCCGGGAATTTCTCTCCCGTGCCCTGAATCTGGGTGTTCCAGTTCTTGTTGGCATAGACCACCTGGGCTCTGGTATTGATGGAAGGAGAGGTGCCTTTCACGGCATCGCATCGTTCCTCAATGGCCCTGGCATCGTCTGGCTTAAGGTTGGTGAACCCACCGAAACCGGACTGCACCCCGCGGATATTCCTGCTTCCCGGATAAACAAAAAGCAGATTGGTGCCCATGGAAGCGAATCTTTCTTCGATGCCTTTCTTGGCACCTTCGCCGATGCTGACCATGGCGATGACCGCGGCCACCCCGATGATGATGCCCAGAATGGTCAGGAAGGACCGCATTTTATTGCGGGCCAGGGCCCTCATCGATACTCTCAATATTCTTAAAATCTTCATGTCATCCTCCAGTGGCCGGAGCCCGGTCGCAGGAACCCGGGGTCACTTCTTCGCCCACTATCAGACCGTCTTTCAGGTAAAGGCGCCTTCTGGCATACGAGGCGATGACCGGGTCATGGGTAACCATGATCAGGGTGATGTTTCTTTCCTGGTTCAGCCGGCAGAATATATCCATGATCTCGGCCCCCGTCTTGGAATCCAGGTTGCCGGTCGGTTCATCGGCCAGAATCAGAGTGGGGTCGTTGACCAGGGCCCGGGCTATGGCCACCCGCTGCATCTGTCCGCCGGACAGCTGATTGGTCCGGTGGTGTTCCCACCCCTTGAGTCCGACTGAAGCCAGGGCAGTCATCGCCTTTTCCCTGGCTTCCTTGCTGTTGATATGAGAATAGATCATCGGAAGCTCCACGTTTTCCAGAGCACTGGTCCGGCTTAACAGGTTAAAATTCTGAAAGACGAAACCGATCTTACGGTTACGAATTGCAGCCATTTCATCGCGGCTCAGCTTGGAAACGTCCACGCCCTCCAGGAAATACTGACCTGAAGTCGGCCGGTCTAACAATCCCAGGATGCTCATCAGGGTTGATTTCCCGGAACCAGAGGGTCCCATGATGGCCAGAAATTCAGAATAATTGACACTATAGGTAATACCCCTCAGCGCCTGGACCTGGGTTTCCCCGATCTGGTAAATCCTGATAATATTTTCCAGTTTGATTATTTGATCGCTCATCTCAAAACCTGTCTTAATTACCTTCGCGGCATCATGAAGAAACCGCCACCCCGAGGTCCCTGCTGGGTGGTTCTGCTGGAACTGGAGCCAGTAGCGGTTACCAACCCGATGATGATTTCATCGCCTTCTTTAAGGTTATCGCTCCTGATTTCAGTAAAGGAATTATCGCTGACTCCGGTCCGCACAAAGACCACCTTGAGGTTACCCTTCTCGTCCAGTCTCCAGACCCGGGAAGGCATCCGGCGCTGGCCGGTCTGTCCAGGCTGACCTCCGCTGCCGGCCCGCTGGCCCATCTGGCCGGGGTCGAACATTCTCTGCCCGGCCTGACCGGCACCCGGCCCGGCTTCCCCGCCGGACTGCTGGCGCCTGGCAGCCATTTCCTCAAAGGCCGCTCTCATGATCTTCTGAAGTTCTTCGGCAGAAAGCTCGGGTGTAAACCGCAGGGCGGCATTGGGCACCCGCAGGACATTTCTGGCCTCGCCGACGATGATGGAACAGGTGGCGGTCATACCCGGTAGAAGCTTCAGGCTGGAATTATCGACGTCGATGATGGCCGAGTAGCTGACGACATTCTGGACCGTCTGGGCCGAATAACGCACCTGCCGGACGACTCCGTTAAAGGTTTCATTCTGATAAGATTCGACAGTGAATTTGACCTTCTGGCCTTCCTTAACTTTGCCCACGTCGGCTTCGTCTACCAGGCACTCCACCTCCATCTTGGTAAGGTCGTTAGCAATTTCAAACAGCTTCGGAGCCTGAAAACTGGCCGCCACCGTCTGTCCCACGTTTACATTCCGGGAAATAACAACTCCATCAATGGGGGAGCGGATAATGGCATAACTCAGGTCCACTCTGCTGGCTTCAAGCTGGGATTTGGCCTGCTCGGTCCTGGCCTGCTGGGCAATCAGGTCAGACTTGGCCTGGAGATAGCTGGCTTCCGCCTGCTCTTTTTCTTCATAGGAAATCAGATTTTTCTCGAACAGGCTGAGAGCCCGCTCGTACTTTTTCTGGGCAATCTCCAGGGCAATCTTGGATCTCTCCAGTGAAGCCTGGACATTCTGATAGTTAGCTTCATTCTGTTCAATCTTGGCCCTCAGCTGTGACTGGTCGAGTTCGGCCAGGATGTCGCCCTTTTTCACCTTGGAATTGAAATCGACATAAATCTTTTCGATCTTTCCGGAAACCT
>CAZDZU010000224.1:0-3622 GCA_964509995.1 uncultured Eubacteriales bacterium
TGCCTCCAGATACTACCCTTACCCTGGATACTATGTCTGTGCCTGAAAGAAAAATAATTTTTGACAACTCTCTGAGGCCGGCTTAGAATTAACCTGATGAAAATCCTGGTTTATCTGCCCCGCACCCTGGGGGCATCTCTCCTGGCGCTTCCCTGTTTGAAGTCTCTGGAACAAAATTTTCCGGCGGCCGAGATTTACATCCTGCCGCCGGTTGCTTACGCCGATTTCTTTCAGAACGTAAGCCTAAATTACCAGATCATCCGTCTGCCAGACTTCAAAGACATAGCCAGGCTAAAAAGAGCTTCCTCCCGGCTCAAGAAAATGAATTTTGACCTGGGGCTGCTCCTCGATGAATCGTTCGCTTCAGCACTCCTGTTCTACCTGGCCAGGATTCCTCAGCGCTGGGGTTATGACCGCGAGGGACGCGGTTTTATGCTGACCAAAAAGAGCCATCTCCGGGTCACCGACCCTCAGCTCCATCTGAAACATCATTATCTCCAGCTTCTGGCAAAGCTCGGCTTACAGGTGGACGACCGGCCGCTGCAACTTGTCCTTCCGGAAAGCTTCCGGGAAAAAGCAGCTGCCAGGCTCAGACAATCCGGCCTCGACCCGCTCCGGGCTACCGTGGCCATAAAACCTGGCTCCCGTTTTGGCCAGGCCAGAATCTGGCCTTTAAGCCGGCAGCGAGAGCTTATTGGCCGGCTTCTGGAAAGCGGGCTTCAGGTGGCGCTGGTCGGCTCTGGCGCCAGCAGCGAAGCCTGCCGGACTCTGGTTCAAGAACTCGATGGCCGGGTTAAAGATTTCAGCGGCCAGCTCAGTCTGGAAGAAACGGCCGGGGTTATTGCCGGGGCCCGGGTATTCCTGGGTAATGATTCCGGACTCACTCACCTGGCCAACCTGCTGGGGACACCGGTGGTCGGCCTGTTCGGCCCGACCGATCCCCATATCTCGGGTCCGGCCCAGCCGCCGGCCGTGGTCTTGCACAAATCCGCTCCCTGTGCCCCCTGCACCTATAAGACCTGCCCTTATGATCATCGCTGCCTGCTAAGCATCTCGGCCGGGGAAGTTTATGAGGTCATCTCTTCCTTCCTGGCCGGATAGAATTTTTTGAGGACTCGCGTTTCCGGGGAACATGATTCGCTTTGACGACATAGTAGAAAAAATCCAGGGCCAGTACTCCGAAAAAGATCTCCGTATTCTGCAGAAAGCCTATATCTTCGCCGCCCGGGCTCATAAGGGACAGATCCGCCGCTCGGGCGAGCCCTATCTCAGCCATCCGCTCGAAGTGACCAACATCCTGGCCGAGATGAACCTGGACCTGACCACCCTGGTCGCCGGGCTGCTCCATGACGTTCTGGAAGACACCGAGGTCAGCCTGGCCGAAATCAGGGAAAACTTCGGGCGGGAAGTGGCTACCCTGGTCGAGGGGGTGACCAAGATCAGCCGGGTTGAAGATTCCTCCCCTGAGGAAACCCGGGCCGAAACCATCAGGAAGATCATCCTGGCCATGACCGATGACCTGAGGGTGATTTTCATCAAACTGGCCGACCGCTGGCATAATCTGAAGACCCTGCATTATCTCAGTGAGGACAAACAGCGACGCATTGCCCAGGAGACGCTGGAAATCTACGCCCCGATAGCCAACCGACTGGGCATGGGACGAATCCGGGCCGAGCTCGAAGACCTGTCCTTCCGATACGTTGAACCCGATGAATATTTCAAGATGGTCGCCCTGGTGGAGCCCGAGCTGAAAAAAGGTGAAAAAGAACTTAAAAAATTGAAGAAGGCAATGGAACAGCTGCTCAAGGACAACGGCATCCCGGCTGAAATTCAGGTCCGCATCAAAAGGCTCTACAGCGTCTATTCCAAAATGAAGAAAAAGGGAATAGATTTTGACCAGGTTTACGACTTCCTGGCGTTGAGGATCATCACCGACTCGGTTAAAAACTGTTATTCGGCTCTGGGCATCATCCATCAGCGCTGGCCGCATCTGCCCCAGCGCTTCCGCGATTTTATCGCCATGCCCAAGCCCAACCTCTATCAATCGCTTCACACCACCATCATCACCGAAAGCAAGCAGACCTTTGAAATTCAAATCCGGACCAGGGAGATGCACGAGCTGGCTGAAAACGGAATCGCCGCACACTGGAAATACAAGGAAGGCGTGCCCACCGGACTGACCGGAGAGGACCAGAGATTACAGTGGCTGCGGGAAATCGCGGCTCTGTTCAGCGAACAAAAAAACCCCAGAGAATTCCTGAAAAACCTCAAGATAAATCTCATCCCGGAGGAGATTTATGCCTTCACCCCGAAAGGCAAGGTTATCAACCTGCCGCCCGGGGCCACCGCCCTGGATTTCGCCTTCAAGATTCATACCGAAATCGGGCTACAGGCCAGGGAAGCCAGGATCAATGGCGAGCTGATGCCGCTTCGCACCCAGCTGAAAACTGGAGACATCGTGGAGGTCATCACTTCGCCCGACCGCAGTCCCAACCGCAGCTGGCTGAACTGGGTGGCTACAGCTTCGGCCCGCCAGCAGATCAAAAAATACCTGAATCTGAGGACCCGGAAGAAAGCGGTCGAACTCGGCCGGCGGCTCTGGGAGAAAGAGGCCAGAAAGTTCAGGCTGCCGGCCGAATTGCGTCAGGAAGCATCTCTGAAAGAAAGGCTGAACAGGGAATTCAGGCTGCGCCTTAACAGCCTGGAAGATTTTTACCTGCTGGCCGGTCTGGGTAAGCTGGTCATCGACAGAAAATTCATGGAAAGGCTGGCCTGGGGGGCGGTGCCCGAAGAAGCCTCGCCATCCGGTCTGTTAAAAAAGGTCGTGGAAAAAATTTCCGGGCGCAGCCCGGCTCAGGGTCTGGTGATCAAGAATCTGGACGAGCAGATGATCACCCTGGCCCGATGCTGCGCGCCCATCAAGGGCGAACCGGCGGTCGGTTACCTGACGGCCGGAAAAGGACTGACGGTCCACGCTCAGCGCTGCTATCTGGTCCAGAAGGAAATACTGGATAGCCAGCGGCTGGTGGAAGTGGCCTGGGACCCGACCTTCCGGGGAAACTTCAGGGCCAGATTGCTGATCAGGGCTAAAGATTCGCCAGGCGTGCTGGCCCGGGTGGCCTCAGCTGTAGCCGAGCAGAAAGGAAATATTTCCAAAGCCGAGGTCAGCACCAGTGGCGACGGACGGGCCTGCATCTCTCTGGAAATCACGATCGAGGACCTCGGTCATCTGCAGAAAATTATGGACCGGATCAACCGGCTGAAAGCAATTGACTCGGTGGACAGGGGTTGAGTTCAGACCGCTTTCTGAACCCGACCGGAACGCAGGCAGCGGGTGCAGACCCAGATAGTCCTGACGCCGCTTTCCGTCCTGGCTTTAACCCGCTGGAGGTTGGCGCTCCATTTTTTGTGCGAGGCCTTATTTGAATGGCTGATGCTGTGTCCGAAAGTCGGCCCTTTATGGCAGATATGACATTCTCTGGCCATGTTTTCTTCTCTCTTTCTTGAGATTTTCTTTACTCAGGAAGAAATATCTGTATAGCATAAAAAGGAGCCCGGCGCAACTGAGGTCCACAATTTTTTTAGCTCGACCCGGCGTCGACGGGACCCGGGTTCGCCGGCC
>CAZDZU010000225.1:0-3619 GCA_964509995.1 uncultured Eubacteriales bacterium
ATTTAATACAACCCAAGGAGAAACAGATGAAAAAATCTACAATTCTCAGAAAAGCCATTATGGAACGGCGGGCGGTGGTGGTGCCCGGTTGCCACGATGCTTTAAGCGCGAAAATCATCGAAAAATGCGGCTTTGAAGCCATTCAGGTTTCCGGGTTCGGGCTGGCCGGCTCGCTTCTGGCCCGACCGGACGTCGGGCTGGTTCAGATGAAGGACGTTCTGGATTTGACCTGGAATATCGTTCAGGCGGTCAATATCCCGGTCATGGCCGACGTCGATACCGGCGGCGGGAACGCCATCAACGCTGCCTGGGTGACCGAGCGCGTTATCACCATGGGGGCAGCGGGGATGAATATTGAAGATCAGGTTTTCCCCAAACGCTGCGGGCACATGGCCGGCAAGGAAGTTATCCCGGCCGAAGAAATGGTCGGCAAAATCAAAGCCTGCGCCAGGGTTCGCGACCGCCTTGACCCTGATTTCATCATCAATGCCCGAACTGACGTTTTTGCCGTGGCCGGTCTGGAGGAAGCGATCCGGCGCTGCAATATGTACCTGGAAGCCGGCGCCGACCTGGCTTTTATTGACGGCATCAGAAGTCGCACCGATATTGAAAGAGCCGTCAGAGAAATCAAGGGGCCTCTATCGGTAAACCTGATGGATGCCGTCACCGGCGTTAAGACTGAATTAATTCCCATCCCCGAACTGGCGAAAATGGGTGTGGGGCGGGTTTCCATCCCGGTGGCTTCGATCATGGTCATGCACAAAGCTCTGACTGATTTCTTTACCGCCCTGAAGAAAGCTCCTCAGGGAATACTTCCTGGCGAGACCGGCTGGATCACTCCTTTTGAAGAATACACCACTTTTGTTGGGCTTAAGGATTATCGGAAGCTGGAAGAAGAATTCCTGCCGAAAGAAAAGCTCGAGTATAAATATAAATAAGCCCTTAGGCCAGAGGCCTGAAGCCTGGAAATAGCTATGGTTATCTGGAGGCAGAAGCTTTCAGACTTCTGCAATCGGCAGAGCAGAGCTTGAAAGAAGAGTCTGTTTGATGGTAAATAATTTTTCCGGAACCGCGGACCGATAAATAAACGGCCGGCGGATGAAAAGGAGGTTGAGCAATGGGCATGACCATGGTGGAGAAAATTCTGGCCAGAGCCACCGGACAGAAAAAGGTCAGGGCTGGCGAAGTGGTCGAGCCAAAGGTCAGCCTGGCCATGTCGCATGAAAATGCGGCTCTGGTCATCAATCAATTTCTGGAAGTCTATAAGGATACCGGCTTGCGGCCAAAAGTCTGGGACCCGGGTAAGATTGCCATAATTTTAGACCACCGGGTTCCGGCGGAAAGCTCGAAAACCGCCACCAACCAGAAGAAGATCCGGGAATTCGTCGCCGCCCAGAAGATAAAAAAATTCCACGACATCAGGGGAGATGAGGGCGGCATCTGCCATCAGATTCTTCCGGAAAGCGGATACGTTCTGCCGGGAACTGTGGTGGTCGGAACGGATAGCCATACGACATCGCACGGAGCTCTGGGAGCTTTCAGCTTCGGCATCGGAGCTACTGAGATGGCTTCAGTCTGGACTCTCGGCCGGGTGCTGAATGTGGAAGTTCCGCAGACGATTAAGGTAGTGGCTACCGGCAGGTTCCAGCGCTATGTTCTGCCCAAGGATTTTATCCTCTACCTCATTGGCCTGATCACAGCGGAAGGTGCCAATTTTAAGGTGCTCGAGTATCACGGTTCAGCGATTGAAAAGATGGATACCTCAGGTCGGCTAACCGTCTGCAACATGTCGGTTGAAGCCGGAGCCACTTCGGGCATCGTTCCTCCCGATAAAGAGACCCTGCGCTATCTCAGACAAGAAGCTAAGGTGAAAGGGAAAATTGAAGTCTTCGGGCCGGATCCAGATGCCGAATATGACCGAGTTGTGGAGATAGATGTCTCCTCCTTAGAGCCGATGATTGCCTGTCCGCATACTGTGGATAACGTGAAGCCGGTAAGCAAGATGGGTAAAGTTAAGGTTGATCAGATCGTCATCGGTTCCTGCACCAACGGAAGATTGGATGATTTAGCGGTGGCGGCCAGAATCCTTAAGGGAAAAAAGATTGCCAGGGGTGTCAGAATGTTAGTCTTCCCGGCTTCGTTCCGCATCTATCAGCAGGCGCTCAAGCGGGGTTACATTGCCGACCTGGTGAAAGCCGGAGCGGTGGTCATGAACCCGGGCTGCGGCTGTTGCCTCGGAGTGCATCAGGGAGCCTTGGGGGATGGTGAAGTAGCTCTTTCCACCACCAACCGCAATTTTAAGGGTCGCATGGGCAACCCGAAAGCTGATGTTTATCTTTGCTCGCCGGCGGTGGCTGCGGCCAGTGCTCTTACCGGCTCTATCACCGACCCGAGAAAAGGAGGCAAATAACATGGCCCGAGTAGTCTTAAAACTTGGCGATGATATATCGACCGATATAATATATCCCGGCCGTTTCATGGCTACGGTACTTCCGACCGAAACTCCGCAGTATGCCTTTGCCGATTATCGGGAGTTCAATGCCAGGCTGAAGAGCGGCGAGATACCACCCGGGAGCGTGGTGGTGGCCGGAAAGAATTTCGGCTGCGGCTCATCGAGAGAACAGGCCGCTTCGACTCTTAAGGGTCATGAGCTGGTGATCGTGGCTAAGAATTTCGCCCGGATCTTTCTGCAGAACGCCATCAACCTCGGTCTGAAGGTGGTGGTCTGCCCGGAGATAGAAGCTGAGGAAGGCGACGAGCTGGAAATACTCCCCGATAAGATCATAAATAAAACGACAGGCAAAGAGTTTAAGGTGGAGCCGTTGCCGAAAGCCAGGCAGGCGATCATAGACGCCGGCGGTCTTATTCCTTACACCCGGAAGCTCTTGCTGGAGAAGACGTCTGCCCGGAAAAAAGCCTGATAGGCCGGGCGCGATTTATTAACCCTGACGGTGAAAGAATGTAACCGAATCATTTTCCGGTCGTTTGTGCCTCTCTGCGAAAATAGACGCCAGGGCGACCGGCGTTATCATCAAGTTTGATGAGAATCTCTGTCAATTCAGCTGTGCTAACCCCGTCCAGATTGAATTGTAAGTCTGTGCCGGCTGTTGCGCCAAAAAAAGAACCAGCGAGTCCGAAGGTCAGGCCTCCTAGTAATCCTACATCCAGTGTAGCCATCGGTCGACATTCCGTGTGTTAAGAATGTCCCGCGTTGGTGACGTATCCGACCACTGCTCCCGCGGCGAATTCCGAGAGAAAGCCAAGACCGAGACCTTTTAGTGCTTTTGATTTCCTTACAACTTTGATTTTAGAAATGTCTGAAACATCGACTGAGATATCGAGCTGGCTCGAATTGAATAACAGGAGAGAATCGCGTTTAACGGCGATTAGTTCACCGCTTATAGTCTTTCCGTCTTTAAGCGTGACCATAAGGTCAGCTCCTCTTCTCTCGGCGGAAGGGCTCCCCGGATAAATAAGCAACGGAATGAAAAGCCCACCCATCAGAAAATGGCATTTGCTCGTTTTCATGTTTTGTAACCGCTTTAAAAAAATTTTTATTAAAGGTTAGAGAGCTGTCAAGCATCATTGTTCTTTCAGGCACAGACATGGTATCCAGGGT
>CAZDZU010000226.1:0-3614 GCA_964509995.1 uncultured Eubacteriales bacterium
CGTGATGGTGGCTCCAGGACCCGGTTTCTACGCCACTCCCGGACGGGGCCAGGACGAAGTGAGAATTGCCTACGTCCTTAAAGAAGCGGACCTGGTGGAAGCAATCGAAATTCTGCGCCGGGGCCTGGAGAAATACCGGAAACTATACGGCTGATTCTGGATGAACCTTAAACAGATTCTCCGTGAACGGGAAACCTGGAAAGGTGTGTTGATAATTCTTCTCCTGTCGGTTGTTCTGGGGACAGTCAGCAACGCCGGCCTGGTTAAAAGATTCTTACAGGGAGAATTCCGCCAGGCTTTTTTATCAAAGGAAGATTATCCCGGACTGAGGTTCATAACCCTGCCCGAGGTGGAGGAGCTCTGGCATAACCAGACAGCAGTGATGGTGGACAGCCGTCCGGTTTCAGATTTCAGGCGAGGGCATATTCCGGGAGCGGTTTCAGTTCCTCTGGAAGAAGTACAGAACCGAGCTTATGACCTTGGCGGCAGAGTGCCTTCCGACCGGCCGCTTGTTATCTACTGCGAGGGGGGAGACTGCCTGACCAGCCTTAATCTGGCCCGCCTCCTCCATCAACGGGGATTTCGCGACCTCAGGGTTTTTAGCGGTGGCTGGAATGAATGGCTATCAGCCGGGCTTCCGGTGGAAAAGGAAAATGAAGATTCTTAAGAGCAGGCGTTTCCTGATGCTCCTGCGGCTCATAGTCGGAGGAATCTTTATCTGGGCGGCGGTCACCAAGATTGCCGACCCGCTGTCCTTTGCTCAGAACATCAGGAATTACCGCCTGGTTGGACAGACTCTAAGTTTCGCTACGGCCATCATCCTGCCCTGGCTGGAGTTAATAGCCGGAATCTGCCTGATTGTCGGGGTCTTTCCCCGCTCAAGTGCCCTGCTTGTCAGCGGTCTGCTGGTCTTTTTTATCATTCTGGTGACGGTGACCATTCTCCGGGGCATAGACGTCGATTGCGGTTGTTTCGGAACTTTCAGCAGGAAAGCTGACCTCTGGCTGATTCTGGAAGATTCCCTCTGGCTGGCCATGTCCCTGGTTCTGCTTTTCTCGTCAGAGAATGATTTCTGCCTCCTCAGGAAGAATCCTTAGTTTTCTCTGATATTTTGTATATCTGGTGGCTGCCGTCCTTGAAATTTTGCCTCTGAAAGTGTATATTTTCTTGAATTTACTTAGGCCTTATAAGGAGTGAGTATCATGCCAAAAAAATTCGTTTATTTCTTCGGACCCGGTGTGGCTGAAGGCAACAAAGATATGAAGGACATTCTCGGCGGCAAGGGTGCTAACCTGGCTGAGATGGCCGGTATCGGCCTGCCCGTTCCCCCGGGTTTTACCATTTCGACAGAAGTCTGCAACCTGTTTTTCAGAGCCGGAAACAGGCTCCCGAAGGACGTGGAGCAACAGGTTAAGACCGCCCTTAAGAGGCTGGAAAAAGCCGCCGGGCTGAAATTCGGGGACCCGGTTAACCCGCTCCTGGTGTCGGTCAGGTCGGGAGCCAAGTTCAGCATGCCCGGGATGATGGACACCATCCTGAACCTGGGACTAAACGATCTGACGGTTGAAGGCCTGGCCCGCAAGACCGGAAATAGGCGCTTTGCCCTCGATTGCTACCGCCGTCTGATCCATATGTTTGGTGATGTGGTTCTTGATATTCCCAAAAAGAAATTTGAAGAAATTCTGAGAGCCAGGAAAGAGGCCGGCCGCATCCAGTATGACCACGAACTTACCGAGGACATACTGGAAGAGGTGATAGCCGGCTATAAAAAGCTGGTGGCATCGGAAACCGGCCGGGAATTTCCACAGGATGTTCTGCAACAGCTCAAGCTGGCCATAGCCGCAGTTTTTAAGTCCTGGCACAATCCCCGGGCCATCACCTACCGCCGGAAGTATCACATTCCCGATTATCTTGGCACAGCGGTTAACGTCCAGCTGATGGTCTTTGGCAATTACGGTCCAACCTCGGCAACCGGCGTTGGCTTTACCCGCAACCCGGCAACCGGAGAGAAAGAACTCTATGGCGAATATCTGGTCAACGCTCAGGGCGAAGACGTGGTGGCGGGAATCAGGACGCCGGCTCCTCTCAAGAATCTGGAAAAGGAGATGCCGGCTGTTTTCAAACAGCTGGTCACAGTGGTCAAGAGGCTGGAAAAGCATTACGGGGATGTTCAGGATTTCGAATTCACCATTCAGGAAGGCAAGCTGTATATGCTCCAGACCAGAAATGGTAAGAGAACCGGCATGGCTGCGGTTAAGATCGCGGTTGACCTGGTTGAGGAAGGGCTGATTACCAGGGAGGAAGCCCTGCTCAAGGTTGAACCCGAAGCCCTGAACCAGCTCCTCCACCCGATTTTTGACCTTCAGGAAGAAGCCAGACACACAATTCTGGCCAGGGGCCTGGCAGCATCTCCCGGAGCAGCCACCGGACAGATTGTCTTCTCTGCCAATGAAGCTGTGGCCTGGGCTAAAGAAGGAAAGAAAGTAATCCTGGTCCGGGAAGAGACGTCTCCCGACGACATCCACGGCATGAGCGCTGCCCAGGGCATTCTGACTGCTACCGGCGGTATGACCTCCCACGCGGCGGTGGTTGGCCGGCAGATGGGCAAACCGGCTGTGGTCGGGTGCGGCAGCATAAAGGTTCACGAGGAAGAGAAAGCCTTTTACCTTGGCGACCGGAAATTCAGCGAAGGTCAGTGGATCTCCATAGACGGTTCGACCGGGGAGGTGCTGGAAGGCGAAATTCCCACCAAACCTTCCGAAATTTTGCAGGTGGTTAAGGGCAGCTTAAAGCCGGAAGAATCCAGGCTCTATCAATATTTCTCCAAGCTTCTCTCCTGGGCAGATAAAGCCAGGCGGCTGGGAGTCAGGGCTAACTCCGATACCCCGGGTGATGCCCGGGTGGCATTTGCTTTTGGCGCCGAGGGCATCGGCCTGGCCAGAACCGAACACATGTTCTTCGGACCGGAGCGTCTGCCGATAGTCAAAGAAATGATCATGGCCGAGACGGAAGAGGCCCGGCGCCAGGCTCTGGCCAGACTGCTCCCGTTCCAGAAACAGGATTTCTACGAATTCTTCAAGGAAATGAAGGGGCATCCGGTGACCATCAGGACCATCGACCCGCCGCTCCATGAGTTTCTGCCGCGGAGAGAAGACCTGATGGTCGAACTGGCTGTTTTGAAAGCCATGGGCGGTTCTCCGGAAAAAATTGCCGAGCTGGAAAAACTGCTCGCCCGGGTCAAAGCCCTGTCTGAATTCAACCCCATGCTCGGGCACCGCGGCTGCCGTCTGGGAATAACCTACCCTGAAATAACCGAAATGCAGGCCCAGGCCATCTTTGAAGCTGCCTGCGAATTAACCAGAGAAGGATACCGGGTCTTCCCGGAAATCATGATCCCCCTGGTAGGAGAGGTCCTGGAACTGGCAAACCAGAAAGCCATAGTTAACCGGGTGGCCGAAGAGGTAATGAAGAAATATGGCGTAAAGGTCAAATATACTGTGGGAACCATGGTCGAGATACCGCGAGCCGCTCTGACCGCCGACGAGGTGGCCAGGGAAGCCGAATTCTTCTCCTTCGGCACCAATGACCTGACCCAAATGACCTTTGGCTACAGC
>CAZDZU010000227.1:0-3597 GCA_964509995.1 uncultured Eubacteriales bacterium
TCTATAAAGGGGTATACGGAGATTTTTTCCGACCCAGTCCAGGATAGCCATATCCAGGGCGGCCTTGGCAGCATTCTGCCCCGGAGTCAGGGCTTCCAGCTCCCGCCAGCGGTCCTGATACTCCCAGAGGTCTTTTTCCAGAATCGGAAGTGCCCGCTGTATGAATTCCTGATTGCTTTCGGCATTCTCATTGTATCTCGGTATGGGAGCCGATTCTCCATAGGCCACAATTCCATCCTTTTCCAGCCGGACGAGGACATTTCTCCTGGTATTCCAGGTGCCCCGGGACAGAGTCCAGGCCTGGCGCAGCTGAAGTTCATAGATGGTGGTGCTGACCTTCAGATTCCCTTTTCTGGTTTCGGACTCCTGCTTCTTTGTAATCTTCCCCGGGCAGGCACCCAGAACAGAAGAAGCAAGTAATAATCCGCCCGTCTTTATGAAATCCTTTCTTCTCATGGCCTCCTCCACTTCTTTCCACCATCTTAAACCAAAACCGGCGGCCAACAAAAGAATTTTTATTGAGACTGAATAATAATATAATACCTTCAAAGGAGGTAGGATTCGAGATGAAAAAGATAATTATCCGGATCTTTGCCGCCGCCCTGATATTAATAATTTTCGACTCCTGCCAGAATGCTCAGAAGGCTGCCAGCGCCGGGGTAATCATCAACCCGGTGGAAAACATGTACTCCAGGGCCGACGACCTGGCCGACGTGGTCAGTCAGGCTCTCCTGGGGACGACGGTCAAAATTCTGAAGACCGAAAAGGACACTAAAAAACAGGTCTGGTACCGGGTAGAAACACCCGATACCTATCAGGGCTGGGTTTCCGGGACTGCCCTGCGGCTTTATGCCGGGGACGAAAAGCCCTATGCTTCAGAAGGGCAGGTTATAGAAATTACGAGCCTTTTGGCCTACCTCTATTCGGGACCAGATGTTACCAAACAGAAGCCTTTGTTGCTTGCGCCCATCAGCTCGATTCTGGTTCTGGAGAAATTCGAGGGCCGCTGGGGTGAGGTAATTCTGCCCGACAACCGGAAGGCTTTCATCCAGATAGGCGACGGCCAGGTCAAACAGGCTCCATTCCGGAGACCTCGTCTGAGCCCGGAGCAAATGGTGGAACTGGCCAGAAGGTTCCTGGGCCTGCCCTATTTCTGGGGAGGCACCAGCCCCCTGGGTCTTGATTGCTCTGGTTATGTCCAGTTGATTTACAGGCTGAGCGGGCTGGAAATCCTCCGGGATGCCGATATCCAGTTCACCAGTTCGGGCCTGCTGGAAGTGCCCAGAGGTCAGGAAAAAACCGGCGACCTGGTCTTCTTCGGCCGTAAGAGCATAAGCCACGTCGGCCTGATGATCAGCGAGCGGGAGTTTATCCACGCCACCACCAACCAGAAGCCGGTGGTTCAGATCTCAAACCTGTATGATGAATACTGGCAGAGCATTTATCAGGGATGCCGCCGGCCGAAGGATTGAAAAATAAGGGGAACTCTCAGCTCGCGGTTTGAGGACGTTAATATCAGCTTACCTAACAGGTTGCGGCCTGCAGCTCCGGTTGAATTAAGACCCGGTTTCCCGGTCGAGGAGAATCTTAAAACCAGGAAATTATTTGGCCGGTTTGCCTTTTTCCTTTTCTTTTTTCTTGGCTTTCTTTTTATACTCGGCCCCCAGCAATTCCAGCATAGCCATCGGGGCTCCGTCTCCCGAACGCGGGCCCAGCTTGACCACTCTGGTGTAACCCCCGGGACGCTCCTTGAACCTCGGCCCGAGTTCTGAAAACAGTTTCTGCACGGCCGCCTCTTTGGTCAGATAAGCCAGAGCCAGACGGCGGGCAGCCAGAGTATTTTTTTTACCCAGGGTAATCATCTTTTCGGCCACCGGCCTGGCTGCCTTGGCTTTGGCCAGCGTGGTCTTGATTCTCTCTCTCTCCAGGAGAGAAGTTACCAGATTCCTCAGCAGGGCCCGGCGATGGGCAGTATTCCTTCTGAGTTGATATCGCTTAACCCGGTGTCTCATGCTTCCAGCTCCTTATCGCTTTTGCTCTGCTTGATGACTGCCTGAACCTGCTCCAGCAACTTGGGATGCAATTCCAGGTTCAAACCCAGGCCGATCTCGGCCAGTTTATTTCTGATCTCTTCCAGTGATTTGCGACCGAAGTTTTTGGTCTTCAGTAGCTGATCCTCAGTTTTCTGAACCAGCTCGTAGACATAGCCGATGCCAGCCGCCCGCAGACAGTTGTTGGCCCGGACCGAAAGTTCCAGATGGTCTATGGTATGAGCCAGAGTTTCCACTTTGTCGAGGTAAGGAATCTCCTTTTTGGGCATCAATGTCTCCCGCTCCAGGGGTTCATCGACAATGTTGAGGAAAATGGCCAGGTGGTCGCGCATCAGCTTGGCCGCCTGGGACAGGGCATCAGTCGGCCGGATGGCTCCATTGGTCCAGATTTCCAGGGTCAGACCTTCATAATCGATACGCTTGCCGACTCTGGCCGGCTCAACGGTGTAATTGACTTTCAGAACCGGCGAGTGAGAAGAATCCAGAGGAATGAAATCCACGCTCAGGTCGCTGTCGAAGTTCTGGTCGGCGGTAATGTAACCGCGGCCGTTCTTGACAACCATTTCCATTTCCAGCTTGCCGTCGGCATCCAGGGTGGCGATGTGAATATCCGGATTCAGGATTTCAACGTCAGAATCATGGACGATGTCGCCGGATTTAACCTCGGCCGGCCCGACCACTTTCAGGCTCATTCTCCTGGGTTCGTTGACCTTCAGTTTCAACGGTATGGTTTTCAGGTTGAGGATGATATGGGTCACATCCTCCACCACTCCGGGCAGGTTGGAAAATTCGTGCAGCACTCCGCCAATCCTGACGGCGGTTATGGCCGCTCCGGTAATCGAGGACAGCAGGATCCTTCTCAGCGAATTGCCGATGGTGATGCCGTAGCCCCGTTCGAAAGGCTGGGCCTGAAACCGGCCGTACGTATCGCTCAGCGTTTCGTAATCACACTCTAAAAATCTTGGCCTCTGGAAACCAAGTTCGGTCATGGTTCCTCCTTAAAAGGAAGGGCTGTCGCCAGCCGCCTTCCTCGTTATTTCGAATAAAGCTCGACCACCAGATGCTCTTCCACCGGAATGGTGATATCCTGTCTGGTGGGCAGGGCAACAATTCGTCCCTGAAAGTTATCCCAGTCCACCTGCAGCCAGCCGGGAACTGACTTGGTCCGGTTGGCTTCAACCACCGCCCGGAAATTTTCATTCCTGGCTGATTTCTCTTTAAGGGCAACCAGGTCTCCGGCTTTCACCAGGTAGGAGGGAATGGTCACCTTCCGGTCGTTGACCAGAATATGACCGTGAGTAATCATCTGCCGGGCATGAGTCCTGGACTGGGCCAGCCCCAGCAGAAAGACCACATTGTCCAGCCTTCTTTCCAGCATCACCAGCAGGTTCTCGCCGGTGACACCTTTCTGCTGTTCAGCCCGCTTGAAGAAAAGACGGAACTGCTGTTCCGACATACAATAATATCTTTTCAGTTTCTGCTTTTCTCTGAGCTGCAGGGCATAGCCCAGCACGCGCGAGAAGTCGTAGGCGTACTCCACCAGGGC
>CAZDZU010000228.1:0-2724 GCA_964509995.1 uncultured Eubacteriales bacterium
CCTTGAGTCTGGGCATGGGTACCATGATGACCTATGGAAGCTACATTTCCAGGCACGATAACCTTGTAACCTCGGCCGGCTGGGTTTGTTTTTCCACGACTCTGGTAGCCTTCCTGGCCGGGATTGCCATATTTCCAACTCTCTTTGCCACGCCGGGATTGAATCCCGCAGAATTCAAGGCCGGCACCGGATTGATGTTTCAGGCGTTCCCGTTGATTATTTCCAAGATTCCGGGCGGATATATTTTCGGGGTGCTGTTTTTCATCCTTCTGCTGGTAGCAGCCCTGACCTCCACCATCTCCTTGCTTGAGGTCCCGACTGCTTTTCTGGTAGATGAACATAGCTGGAGCAGAAAAAAAGCAGCCACCTTTATCGGCCTGCTGGCCTTTCTTCTGGGCATACCATCGGCGCTGTCCAATGCGGGTCTTCTTTTCTTACCAGGCTGGGAGTAATGGGGAAAATGGACCTCATCTTTGGCAATATCATGCTGGCTGTCGGCGCTCTGCTGATCTGTCTTTTTCTTGCCTACAGCTGGGGTATTGCCAGAGCTCTGAAGGAAATCGCCTCGGGCAACCCTGAATTCAAACTTAAACCGCTCTGGATTTTTAGCGTGAAAATTCTGGCTCCTCTGGCCGTTATCCTCATACTGATTTTTATCAGGAAAATCGCCGGATAAAAACCGAAGGCTTGACAGCCAAATTCTTTTGCCTATAATGTGAGTGAATATTCACTTACATAAGGAGGGCCGATGAAAAAGTCGGTCTTTTTTCAGACGCCTGAATCCCGCAAGGCCGATATCATCACCTCGACTCTGAGAATCATCGACCGCAGCGGCATCAAGAGCCTGACGATAGCCCATCTGGCTCAGGAAGTCGGTTTTGTGGAGTCGGCTCTTTACCGGCACTTTAAGTCCAAGCGTGACCTGATTCTTTTCATCTTAGACAGCATTCAGCAGGAAGCCCGAAACCATTTTGCTGAAGTCGAGGAGCAAGCAAAGGATTCACTGGAGGCTTTGAAGCGAATTCTCCATCTCCATCTAAATTTTCTTGAGGAATACCCCGGCATCTTTAAGGTTATCTATTCCGACGAAATCCATCTGGGAGATGAAGAGCTTCAGGATAAGGTAAATCAGTTGATTTCGGAAATTGTGGCTTTTCTTAAAAAGATAATCCAGAAGGCCGTCAATGAAAAGAAGTTGAAGTCTGACCTGGATATGACGGTTGCCGCCATGCATTTTCTCGGATTGATTTACACAGCCTTTTCTTACTGGACAATTAAAAAACGCAAGGTGCCGCTGAAGAAAATCAGCAGCGAGCTGCTGGCGCAATACTTAGAGGGAGTTAAAGTCTGAAATTTTCTCCATGGGAGGTCGGAAATGATGGTCTCAGGCTTGAGTGCCCAGGAGCTTGAGGAACAGTCAGAAAAACAGATTAAAGATAGACCTGTCTTTTGAGGACGGGAGAGAGAAAGCATGGAAAGGATCTGGTCAAAGCTCCTGAAGTTGAGCTGGCCGATAATTCTGATAGTGATTTTGCTAACGATATTTTTCATACTGCAATTCAAACATCTCTACTATCAGAACAAATTCACTTCCTGGCTGCCCCAGGACGACCCGGTCGTCAGGCTGCTGCTGGACACCGGCGAGAAATTTGGCTCAACCGAGCTGGTGCTGGTGACTCTTAAAGCCAGAGAAGGAGAGACTTTCCGGACCGACATCCTGCAGAGCCTCAAACAGGCCACTGAAGAGCTCAGCCAGCAGCCGGAAGTTTTTTATGTGACTTCCATCATCTCTGCTCCCAACATTCAGTCATCAGATGGCGAGCTGGTGGTGGCCGATTTTCTGGAAGAGATTCCTCAGTCGGAAGAGGAACTTAAAGCCAGATTGCAGGAAGCTCTGTCGAAAGAAAATTATATCAGCACCTATATTTCACCGGACGGCCGCTGGCTGGGAGCGGCTGTCTACCTGAGAAGCGGGGTGGACAGCGGCCAGGCTTTTGCCCGGGTGGTTAAAGCCCTGGTTGAGAAGCACCTGGCCGATAGAGCCGAAATTCATTACGCCGGCGAACCCTGTTTCACTTACTACGCCGATTGGTATCTTAAAAAAGACCTCAGACTGCTGGTGCCGGTCATCGTGCTCACAGTTCTTCTGGTGCTTTATCTAAGCTTCCGGCGTCTGCGGGCGGTTTTTCTGCCTTCGCTGGTAGTCTGGTTGTCGACAGTCTGGGTTTTCGGCTTGATGGCCATTTTCCGGGTGCCGATGAATCTGGTAACGCCGGCCCTGCCTGTTTTGCTGATCGGGCTGGGTTCGGCCTACGGCATTCATATGGTCAACTCCATAGAGCAAAATATGGCCGGAAATTTGAGCCGGCTGGATAGCATATCCCGGAGTGCCGGTCGGGTGGCCCTGCCCATATTTATGGCTGCCGCTACCACCATGGTGGGTTTCATGTCTTTCCTTACGGCCAGGCTCGGGTTGATAAGCAATTTTGGAGTCTTTGCCGGGGCCGGAGTTATGCTGGCCATGATTATCACCTGGGCCCTCGTTCCTTCGGCCTTCTACCTGCTGTCCGATAAACCGAAGCAGGCTGATAGAAGAATTATTTCGCTGAGCAATCCGGTAATTCTTGACTGGATTTCGGGCAGGGTTATCCGACATTCGAAAGCAATAATCATTCTTGGCGCTCTTTTGTTTGTTTGCTCGATTCTCTGGATACCGTCCATAAG
>CAZDZU010000228.1:2734-3576 GCA_964509995.1 uncultured Eubacteriales bacterium
GGCCGACCGGGTGGTCAGGGGTAACTTTGACGGTGCAGCTCCTCTTAACATTTATTTCAAGACGGAAAACTTGAGGTCGGCCGGGTCTCTGCGCGTCCTGCGGCGGGCTGAAAATTTCATGGTTTCTTTGCCGCAATGCGGTCTGCCGCTGTCGGTGGCTGAACTGGTAGAAGAGCTAAACGAAAAAATGAACGGTCGCTTTTCCCTGCCGGAAACTGATGGCCAGGTGGCCAACTTGTGGTTCTTCCTGGAAGGTCGGAATGAAATGCGGCAGCTGATTCCTGAAGATTTTACCGAAGGGCTGGTGTTTTCCCGGACTTCGGGCACGAGGACTGAATTCCACTGGAAATTGCGAGAGGCAATAGAAGCATTTCTGAAGAGCGAGATGAGTTCGAACTTCCGGCAAATATCGTTCGCGGGATTGCCTGAAGATACAGTTTCTGTCCTGCGAAAAGCCGAAGCCAACTATCTTCTGGATGAGGTTGAATGGCTGCTCAAAAGATATGCTCCGCGCTCGAGCTTCAACCAGGAAGCGGCCGGGAAGGCTCTCAGAACGCTCATCGAGAACTGGCCTGCTCTGAGCGAGCCTGAAGTAGTCTATTCCTGGCGTCAGGAAATTGAAAACTACCTTCTGTCCGATTCTTTCGATTTTCAACTCTCAGAAGCCAAACGACGGTTACTTATCGAGAAACTCATAAAGCTGGCAGTATCGGGTCAAGCTGCGGAGGCAGCTTTCCTGAGCCTGCTGCAGCAGGAAATTCCGGACGGAATTTATGAGGACGAACCGGGGCGAAGGGTGGCTTTGACCCTCAGCCTCAGACTGAAGGAAGCCAGAGAAAAGG
>CAZDZU010000229.1:0-3556 GCA_964509995.1 uncultured Eubacteriales bacterium
GTCTATAACAACGTCGACATCCGTGAACAGCCCGGCTCTGACCATGTAAGGCCGGCTGGCCAGGATTTCTTCACCCGGGGAACCGAAAACTTTGATCGTTCCCTTGAGCCCAAATTTTTGCATCGCCTGGCTGGTGGCGATGGCCGCGGCAACGGAGGCGGCACCCATGGTATTATGACCGCAGCCATGTCCGGGGGCTCCCTCCACCAGCGGTTCCTTCTTTGGTACCCGGCCTTTCTGGGACAGCATGGGCAGGGCATCGAATTCGCCCAGGAAGCCGATGACCGGTTTTCCCTGGCCGTAGGTGGCGACAAAGCAGGTCGGCATGCCAGCCAGACCGCGCTCGACTGTAAAACCGGCCTTTTCCAGGGTGTCGGCCAGAAGTTCTGAAGATTTGAACTCCTGCAGGCCGAGCTCGGCATAGGACCAGATTCGGTCTGAAAGGCGGCCGAAAAATTCGACCTGCTCTTTCTGCCCCAGCCAGTCCAGTATGAACCTCTTTTCTTTGCTGATTTTGACTGGCACCTTTTTCCTGGCGGCCTGAGTGTTCTGGGCAGCGGCGGGAATCCCGGTCTGGAGAAAGAGGACAACAGCCAGGGTCGCCAGAGACAAAAGCCGCGCTGGTCTTCCTTTAGCTTTACGGCCGGAGCGCTCAATTTCTCCCTTCGGGCGCGAGCGAGTCATTTCATTTCTCCTTTTCTCTCTTTCTGAATTTTTCCAGCAGCTCGAGATAGCGATTGTTCAGGTCCACCTCGCGGCCCTCAATAAAAACTCTTTCTATTCTGGTGCCGAGTTCCAGAAGGTCGCCGTCGGCCAGGACGATGTTGGCCAGTTTTCCGGGTTCCAGGCTACCCATGAGTTTATCGACTCCAAATATTTCGGCCGGGTAGATGGTTACAGCTTTCAGGGCTTCCAGCCGGTCGAGCCCGAAGGCTGCCGCTCTGGCTGCATGGTAGGGGAGGTCCTTGGCCGCGCTGGAGCTGGAGGAAGAAAAAGCAATTTTTACCCCGGCTTTATTCAGTAATACGGGATTCAGGAACAGCGAATCATAACCGTCTTCCCAGACTGGCGGCTGGTCATAAAGAGAACCGATGATGCAGGGCAGGCCTGCTTTTTTTATCTCTGCCGCCACTTTGTAACCCTGCTCCACCTGATAGAAAATAGCTCTGATTTTTTCTTCCTCGATAAATTTAATTGTCTGCAGGATATCCCTGTCAGCATGAACGGCAAAGATAACCGGAAGTTCTCCCCTGACCACCGGCAGCAGGCAGTGACTGGTCTCATCGAAATCGGGCCTGGGCAGCAACAGGTTTTTAGCGGCCTGCTCTCTTCGTATTTGGTACATTCTGGCTCTTTTGAATAGTTCTTTCAGCTCGGCCAGCGCGCGGTCAGTGGAGACAGCTGCCTGCTGACCGCCCATTCCCATGAATCCTCTCCGGCCACCTCTCAGGCCCGGGAGCTCAACTACCAGGGCCAGGCTTTCCTTGATGACCATTTCCCGGTTGGTCCAGCCGTCCAGTTTGACCAGGGCGCTCTGTCCGGCAATCAATCCTCCGGAAGGCGATACCACCGCGGCCACGATACCGTTGGACCTGGCGATGGGAATGTGCATGGAATCATATTTCAGGGCTTCAATGGCTTTGACCTGGGGATTGATTCTCCCGGTTTCCCGGTTATCAACTGTGGCCGAGACACCGCTTATCTCCACCAGCCCCAGAGAAGAATAGCCGTCAATCATTCCCGGGTAGGCGGTCAGCCCGCGGGCCTCGATGATTCTTGCCCCGGCTGGAATTTCCAGGTTGCTGCCCAGAGCTTTGATTTTTCCGTTCTCCACCAGAATGGCCCCGGAAGGAATTTCCTGTCCAACGACCGGGATGATTCTGGCATTAACGATAGCCAGGAGGTTTGAGCCTTCCCCGGTGTTTTTCTCCAATCCGGCTGCGGGCACCGGCTCAGTCAGCGAGGTGGCTGAAATAATAAATAAGAGCGACAGCAGAAATTTTCCCGGATTAGTTAATTTCCTGGCAGGCATCAGTTTCCTCCTTTCGGGGCGGCGGCCGCTTCTCTTTCTCTGAGCAGCCTGTCCCGGTCAAAATAAACCTCGCCCTCAATGATAGTCAGGTCGCAGCGGGCATAAGCGCTCATCGGGTGTTCATTGAACAGGGCCAGGTCGGCCTGTTTGCCGACCTCGATACTGCCGACCAGATGGTCCAGGCCAAGCTGCCGGGCGGCATTGATGGTTATCATCTTCAAGGCTTCATCCGGGGTCAGTCCGTACTTGACCGCTTTTCCTGCCTCGCTGAACAGTCTCCGCACCCTCTCCGAGCTGTCGGAGTTTATGGAAACCAGAACTCCTCTTCGAGAGCAGTAAGCAGCGTTGTAGGCTATACCTTCGGCCGCTTCCATCTTGTAAGCCCAGCTGTCGATGAACACCGAAATCCCCACTCCGGCCGCCAGCAACTCGTCGGTAATTTTGTAAGCTTCCCAGGCATGTTCCAGAGCGGCTACCTTGAACCCGAATTCCCGGGCCAGATTCAGGAACTCTACCATCTCGGTGGCCACGTAGGCGTGGCAGCGGGCATAAAGCTTACCACGCAGCAGATCGGCCAGGGTTTCCAGACGAAGGTCCTTTTTAGGGGGGAGCAGGCCCGGGGGCGCATTCTTGGAATTTTTGAGTTTTTCGTATCGCTCCCACTCGGCCATATAATCCCTGGCCCGCAGCAGCTCTCTCCTGATGATAGCGTTGGCTCCCATCCTGGTGGCCGGATAACGCTGCGGGCGGCCCGGCAGCAGCGTCCGGTTGGATTGCTTGACATTTTCGCCCAGCGCGAACTTCAGGGTGGGATAAGCTTCTCTGACCACCAGCTTTTCTGAGGGCTGGCCCCATTTCATTTTCAGGACAACATTTACCCCGCCGATGACGTTGGCGCTTCCGTGCATGGTATGAACCGTGGTCACTCCGCCGGTCAGGGCGGTGAAGATGGCCGGGTCGTCAGCATTAATCACCTCGGCCATGTTGACCTCGGGGGTGATGGCTTCGGTCCCTTCATTGGTTCCGGAAAGAGCCAGGTGAGTATGGGTGTCAATTATTCCGGGGATTAGGTATTTCCCGGAAGCCTCAATGATTCTGGTCCCCGGAGGAGCGCTTAAATTTCGGCCGATCTGTTTTATTATGCCGTCAACAACCAGAACGTCTCCGCCGCTGAGGGGAGGCCCGCTTACAGGCAGGATGGTAGCATTCTTGATCAGAAGGTTGCCCGCGGCCAGCACCGGCTGAGCCGGGCCGGCCAGGATCAGGATCAGAAACGGGATGAGAATTGATTGACGGGTCAGGTTCTTCATTGGCCCTTCTCCTCGTAATTAAAGAGAATTCCGTCGACCAGGACTTTAACCACTCTGGTTTTTTCTCCGAACAGGTCGCCCCTGGTCAGAATAAGATTAGCGATCTTTCCAGGTTCCAGGGTTCCCAGCTGAAGGTCCAGGCCAAGAATTATGGCCGGTTCTATGGTCAGGGCCTTGAGCGCGGCTTCGGGCGACAGCCCGGCTTTTATGGCGG
>CAZDZU010000230.1:0-3551 GCA_964509995.1 uncultured Eubacteriales bacterium
CCTGTATTATTTTATAATCTGAACGCGGCAAAAAAATCAAGCTTTAAAAAGAGTCCTCTATGTTTCCATGATTTGAGGCAATGAGAAATCGGGGAATGAGTATTGTGTCCCCCGTTTTTAATAGATGTGAAGTTCATGCTGCTCTGTAGCTTCGTTGTATTCAACCCAGACGAAGCGCCCTTGCTCAACATCAAAAGTTTGGGCCCAGCTGTTCGGAACAAAATAATCAACTTTCTTCGGGAAACAAAAGCTTCGCTCGATGATCTTGCCCTTCATATCCATCACAATGACCTCGTTGAAGTTGTTTTTCCTGGCAGGAGTCACCACATAGATTTTTCCTCCGTCAATCTTAAAAGCCACAAATGATGAAAAGTAATCAGGAAAGACCGGTCGGAAATTTTTAAGAAATTCTTCTGACATGTTTTTGATGATCGAGCCGCGGTCTTCCCTGGAGACTTTTAACTTTTCTACCGGATGACGGATCTCATAAAGCAAGTTGCCTTTTTCGTCAAAGACCGAGATGGACAGGCCTTTGGTGGAGTCGGCTACGAAAACTTTATTGTCGAAAACAAGATAATCGAAATATTCCCGTATCATTAAGCTCTCCTGCGGGCTCGAGGGCAAAGAAGCTCCCGGAGGAGGAGGCGGGGGTGGAAGGACATCCGGCACCTGGAGCACCCGCTTCAGGGGTTTCCCAGCCTGGTTGTAAAATACCAGTTCTGGCGGCAGAAGAGTTCCGTCTTCTTTTCTTTCTAGGGGAACGCCGACGAAATTATTGCCCACGGGTAAGTATGGATAACGCATGATTCTGGATGGCGGCAGAAGCTGGCCCAGATAATCCCCCTCGGCCGAAAAAATCAGAATCTTTAAGATATCAGCAGCAAACAAGCGATTGCCAACCAAGCGAAAATGCCCCAGCAAACTGAATTCGCCGGGCCCCTGCCCCTGGCCTCCGATACGCCTCAGGAATTTGCCCGTAGCGAACGAGAATACGGCTATGTCTTTTTTATCCTGGACATAAACCCGACCAGATTCAGCCCGGACCTGATAGGCAGCTTCCAGCTCGGGCAGGGGAATGATTTTTTGTTGCCTTGTTTTCTGTCCGGCAAGAAGAAAGCTCAAATCAAGACAGAACCAGATAAGCAGAATAGCATAGAAAATCAATCGGCAAGAATGGAAAACGGCGGAAGTGTTTTTTTTCATGAATTTATACTCCAGACAAGGGCTCTTTTTATCATTCACTGATAGAATAGCGGGTAACTTTCGGGAATTCATCCTGACTGACAATGTAGAGCTTTCCCTGGTAATCTACTGCCTTAAGCTGTCCCGGAAGCTTTATGCTACCCACTTTTTTACCTTTTATAAAAACATCAGCCAGATTATCCTCGTTCCTATAAGATTCGAAATAAATAAGCAGATATTTGCCGGCAGGCAGAATTTCCGCTGCGGTGGAAAGGAAACCTCTTCCTTTCTGGGTGAGCGGTTCGTACAGTTCGCTTGAAGCTTCCATCCTTTGCTCCAGCTTCTGATTTCTGAAAATAAGAATTTCATAACGGTGAGGGTTCAGAATAAAAATTCGTCCGTCCTTGGATGCAGAAAATATCAGCGGAGCTCCAAACATGGGCATCATCCTCATCGGCTCAAAATCCTTAGGAACATCTAAGATTTCGCCGAATGAAGAGAACAACCGACCCTCGGAATCGAAAACGTGCAAAATATTCCCATTGTGCGGACCTATGCCGATGACCTCTTCTGCTCCGGCAGACCTGATACAGCTTACATGGAAATCGACCTTGAAGGTGCGGAGATGATTCCCCTGGCTGTCATAGATGATCATCTTCCGATCGCCATTGAGGAAAAGAGTACCTGATGGAGTAACGGCCAGTCCGCTGATCTGGTTCAATTCCCGGGGCCCCTGGCCTGCGGGGATATCAATTTTTCGGAGGAAGCGACCTTCACGGTCGAATATCTTGACCTGGCGGTTTTTGTAATCAACAATGAAGATGTTTCCGGCAGAGTCGATATCGATATAGCTAATTGCGCCGAACATGAGATTTATATCCCCGCTTTCCTGGGCGATGGTTATCTCCGGGACGAGCTTCAACGGGAGTTTCTGGACAGAAACGGGCGAGGAGCCGACTAAAAAGGCAAATGTCGGAAGAGATAAAAGGATGCCTGGCAGGAAAAGGCTGATCTTTATTTTAAACTCATATTTTTTCCAGAAAAATAATGGCTTTCTTTTATTTAAGATTTGCCAGTTCATGGTACCCCCATAAATGTGGTTTAAGATTTTATAAAATAGGCATCATTTTTCTATCCTTAAGATGGGGTCGAATGCCGTTGCCTGATTGCCTTCAAAATGACACTGAATGTCGGTTTGTTTAATTAATCCCATGATAAGTTACCAGACAGCGCCGACTCTGTTGTTCAGGCTCTTGATGTACAGATAGGAGCCGCCTCTGACTGTGATTCTGACTACGATATTGACCGGGGTCTCGGGTTCCCATTTCGGGCCGCCTCGAGCCACCAGCTCGATCACATTCGGCTCGGCCGGACTGCGCGGGCGGAGTTCATCCTGAAATCCGCTTTCCCAGATTTCCTGGCGGTTGGTTACCCAGATTTTATCGGCCCCTATGTAATCGGGGAAATCAGGATGCCCCGCGGCTGTCAGGGTAATCACGGCGATCAACGGGGAGCCTCCCGGTTCCCCGCCGGGCATGAAGTCCCGGTAGACTGAAGCCTGCATGCTTATCACAGTTCCGTTGATCACCACTTTTTCCGGGATTCTATCGAGGTCGTCAATAGGGCTGAAAGGATTGCGGCAGGAGGGGACAGTGGCCAAGAGCAGAATGGCAACCGGTGCTGCCAGATAGAACCATTTTCTGCTCATCGGAATTTTCCCCATAAACAGAGGGTTTTGGCAATATAAATTTAGGCCCGGAAATTTCATTGGTCAAGCTTATCAGCACGGAGAAAAGAAATAAATGTTCTAAAAAAGGAGAAGGTTAATAATGAAATCGGGGAATGAGTATTGTGTCCCCCGTTTAGGAAAAGGCAGGCTCTGTATTTTAAGGTAAGGGTAGGGTAAAATCAGGGGGGGGAATGCGGGTATGAGCCTTAAATTGTTGTTGTGGGTCGCAGCCGCCGGGGTGGCGATTTTTGGGCTCGATCGGCTTCTACTGGCCATGGAAAGCCGCGGCTGGATTTATTACCGCCGAAAAAAGCCGGGCTCGAGCTCTCTCGGGCGGGCCTGCCTTGAAGTTCAGCAACTGCTGGAACCTTCAAAAAAATACGTTGTTCAGATTAAGGAAGATAGGAAGGAGCAACAGGAAGCCGGAGACCTGCCGCCTGATGGGGACAACCGTGAAGGCGGACAGGAAGAAGGTCGGCAGGACGACCTGGATGAAGCTCAGGAAGATGACAAGGAAGGGACATTCCAGGTTAAATTCCTGTTAAGAAGCTCCGGTGTGTCATTTTCCCGGGTAAAACAAGATTATGAGCCCGACTTTTTCGGTTGTCAGCCCGCGGTTTTATTTATGTCTAAGCAGGAG
>CAZDZU010000231.1:0-3536 GCA_964509995.1 uncultured Eubacteriales bacterium
CCTTTAACCGGGTCATCATGAAATACGAAACTGTCATCGGCCTTGAAATCCACGCTCAGCTTCTGACCAGGACCAAGCTCTTCTGTCGCTGCAGCACTGAATTCGGACAGAAGCCGAACACCCTCACCTGTCCGGTCTGCCTGGGCTTGCCGGGCAGCCTGCCGGTCATCAACCGGGAGGCAGTCCGGATGGCCATCAAGCTGGCCCTGGCTCTGGAAGCCAGGATCAACCTGAAATCGACCTTCAGCAGGAAAAATTATTTTTACCCCGACCTGCCCAAGGGCTACCAGATTACCCAGTATCATCTGCCGATAGCCGAAAACGGAAGGTTGCTGATCGAGGTCGGAGGAACCAGGAAAGCCATCGGCATAGAGAGGATTAACCTGGAGGAAGACGCCGGCAAGTCTCTTCATGAAGGTTTCCCCGACTCGGACAAAAAAACCTATCTCGATTTTAACCGCTGCGGGGTTCCGCTCCTGGAAATCGTCGGCCGGCCAGACCTGCGTTCACCCGAAGAAGCGGTGGAGTTTGTTCAGAACCTCAGGACCATCCTGCAATACCTCGAAATCTGCGACGGCAACATGGAAGAAGGCAGTCTGCGCTGCGATGCCAATCTTTCGGTCAGGCCGGCGGGCTCAACCGGATTCGGAACCAAGGCCGAGGTCAAAAACCTGAATTCTTTTCGTTTTCTGGCCCGGGCCCTCGAGTATGAAGCCAGTCGCCAGATTGAAGCCCTGGAGCGCGGAGAAAAGGTCATCCAGGAAACCCGCGGCTGGGATGCCTCGGCCAACCGGACGGTTTCCCAGCGCAGCAAGGAAGAAGCTCACGACTATCGCTACTTTCCCGAGCCCGACCTGCCGCCTCTGGTTATCCCGGAAGACTGGATTCAAGATATTGCCGCCAGACTGCCGGAGTTGCCTCAGGCAAAAATTGACCGCTTCATCAGCCAGTACCAGTTACCGGAGTATGATGCCCGGATTCTGACGGCCAGCCGGGCTCTGGCCGATTACTTTGAAGCTGTGGCCAGACTTTCCGGCTCCCCCAAACAGGCGAGTAACTGGATGAGGCGAGAGGTTCTCCAGTATCTGAATGAGAACAATCTCGGTCCCGAACAGCTTCCGCTGCCGGCAGAATCACTGGCTGAACTGATAAAGCTGGTCGAACAGGAAGCCATAACTATAACCATGGCCAAAGAAAAAGTCTTTCCGGAGATGTTGACAAGGGCGGTTGCAGCCGCAGATTTGCCCTCTGAGGTGAAACTCAACCGGTCTGACCCCCGGGTAATAATAGAAGAACTCGGCTGGAAAAAAATCAGCGACGACGAGGCCTTGCAAAAAATAATAGCCCTGGTCCTGGAGAAAAACCCGGGACCGGTAAAACAATATCTGGAGGGTAAAGTCCAGGTTCTGGGGTTCCTGCTGGGCCAGGTAATGAAAGCCAGCAAAGGCCAGGCTGACCCGCAGAAAGTCCAGCCCCTTCTCCGCCAGGCACTTGATAATCTGTCAAAGACCAAAAGCCAGTAGCCGCAGATGATTGAATTATTTCACGTCTGGAAGCAGTACCAGAAGCCGCACTGGGCGCTTTCCGACGTATCGCTTGAAATCAGGAGCGGGGAATTCTGCTTCATCACCGGACCCAGCGGCTCCGGCAAGACCACGCTGCTGAAAATAATCTTCCGCGAACTTGTCCCGACCGAAGGGCAGATTCTAATCGACGGGGTCAACATCCTGAAAATACCCGACCACAGAATCTACCGGCTCCGGCGCACCATGGGCATCGTCTTCCAGGATTTCCGGCTGCTGTTTCACCAGTCGGTATTTCAAAACGTGGCTGTCCCCCTGCAGGTCATCGGACTGTCACACAAAGAAATAAGACGCCGGGTGTTCAACGCCCTGCGCCAGGTAAATCTGCACCATAAGATGTGGGGTTTCCCCCAGCGCCTGTCCTATGGTGAACAGCAGCGGGTGGCCATCGCCCGGGCGATCGTCAACAACCCCTCCATCCTTCTGGCTGATGAACCCACCGGTAACCTGGACCCGGAACTGGCTTTCGAAATAATGGCCATCTTCAAAGAAATTAACCAGCAGGGAGCCACGGTAATAATCGGCAGCCACGACCGGGAACTCATCCGGCATTTCGGGGATAAAATCTTTTTCTTGCAGAAGGGCAAAATCATCGGCAAGGAAGAAAAACAGTGATTTTCCGGCAAATCTGGTATCTGGCCAGGACAGCGGCCGGCAACATCTGGACCTTCCGCGGTCGCAACCTGGTCTCGGTCCTGATAATCGGTTTTTCATTCCTGGTGATAGGCATCTTTCTGGCCCTGTCCAACAATCTGACCTATCTCGGTCAGCGACTTTCCAATAACCTGGCTATTTCCTTTTTCCTCGAAAACAACCTGAAGGCGCCAGAACTGGAAAGCATTAAAGCACAGATCCTGGCCTCAGAACTGGTTGACCAGGTGACTTTCGTTTCTTCCGAGGACGCCCTGAACCGTTTCCGGGCCAACTTCCCCGAACTCAGAGAAATACTGGATAACCTTAAATCCAACCCCTTTCCACCTTCATATGAAGTTAAACTCAAAGAAAAGGTTCTTAGCCTTCAAGCCATTGTCTATTTTATGGAAAAAATCAAAGGCCTAAAAGGTGTGGTCGATGTCCAGTTCAACCAGGAGTGGGTGGAAAAGATGGATTCTCTCAGCCGGATTGTTCAGGCCGTGGGTTTTTTCCTGGGCGGTATCCTGATCCTGGCTTCTTTCTTCATAATCTCCAACGTGGTCAGGTTGAATGTTTTTGCCCGTAAAAATGAGATAGAAATTCTGCGCCTGGTCGGAGCCACCAACACCTTTATCAGAATCCCCTTCCTGGTGGAAGGGTTTGTCCTGGGTTTTCTGGGCAGCCTGATATCTATGACCATACTGTACATCCTGGTCAAGGTTTTTCCTGTCTATATCGGCAGCTCCCTGGGCGCGGCCCGGGAACTTTTCACCCTGAGGCCGCTGACGCTCGAACAGGCGATCTGGCTGGTTGCGGGCGGTGTGGTCACCGGAACCCTGGGCAGTGTTACCTCGGTCTCCCGCTTTCTCCGTATTTAAGCCTGGCCGCGGCCCTTCACGGTTTATTATTTTCCGGTTCTTCCAGGTAGTAGCCACTCAGAGCCTTTTAGACTTAAAATTGTCAACAGATTCCCGAGCCTTAAAAACATAGAAAGCAATCTATTCCGCCATTTCAAATTGAAATCTGACCGAACGGCCGCGCCGGTGGCTGTTCGGGCGACCTTCTCCCCGCCCGCAGGAACTTGAGTATCCCCTCATCGCCATTTGAGGCCATGATCACAGAAGTTTTACCCGATGAATAAACCCGCCGCAGCCGAAGGGATTCTCCGCAGGATATGGCTGAAGCGAGGACGGCAGGTGGTGCGCCGCGACAGGAATCTGCCTCTTATCCAGACCAAAAAATATTAGCTCTCCTGGCAGAAGAAAGGTCGTTGGCAGATACATGGTATCCAGGCAGGGGAAAAAGTTTTTGATACAGGTC
>CAZDZU010000232.1:0-2044 GCA_964509995.1 uncultured Eubacteriales bacterium
GCCACGGCCTCGGCCAGCTCGCCCGATCGGGCATAGGGCGCCAGCTCCGGCGTTACCATGGCCACTCGGAATTTTTCAACCATAAGAAAAAATGATAGCTGGCCGGCGGAGAAAAATCAATCAGCACGTTCTTCTGAAGATACCGGGCCGGAAGGCGGGGTTTGAGGCTTTCGGGAAGATTCTATTCGGCCCAGCCCAGCTTCTCTTTTACCAGCTGATAGTAACTTCGCCGGGGTGAGGTCACCAGCAGCAGGGACAGGTCGGATTTTTTGACTTTTATAACCGCATTTCTCGGTATGGTTTCCCCTCTCTGGCCGTCAATCGTCAGGTAAACTTTCTCCTCGGGTGTTAGCAGCTTGATTCTCACCTCGACCGTGGAAGGAATCAGCAGCGGCCGGAAGGAAAGCGTATGGGGGCAGATTGGTGTCAGGATGATTGATTCAATTCCCGGATGGACTATTGGGCCGCCGGCCGAAAGTGAATAGGCAGTCGAACCGGTGGGACTGGAAAGGATCAGTCCGTCACCCTTAAGCCGGGTAACTTCCTGGCCGTTTATGAAAATCAACAGTTCAATCATTCTGGCCAGGGCGGACTTGTTCAGGACGACATCATTCAGGCAGATATCCTGCCTGTCTCCGTAAGCAATTTGCAGCAGACTGCGCCGGCTGATGAAACCGTTTTTGTTCTCGATGAAAGCCTTGAGAACGGGCAGAGCTTCGCCCACCGGTATTTCGGTCAGGAAGCCCAGCCGGCCCAGGTTGATGCCGATGACCGGAATGCCGGCCCGGGCTGCCTGTGGGGCAATGCTGAGCAGGGTGCCGTCTCCACCCAGAACGATCAGGGCCTGACAGCGTTCCGCCAGCTTATCACGCTCTTCTCCGCCCTTAAATCCGATTTTTTCAGCGGCGATTTTTTCCAGCAGCGGTTCAATCTTGCTGGTTTTCAGAAAGGAGATTATTTCCTTAAGAACCCGGTTAACGCCGGGGGCATGGGGTTTGATAACCAGGCCAATTCGTTTAATTTTCTGTCTGGTTGCCATCGGGCAGAATCTCCTGAATTTTTTTTCTCAGCATCTCCGGGCTCAAGCCACCGGGCCCTATCCTTAACCAGGCCAGGAATTCCCGATTTCCCTTCTGGCCCAGAGTCTCGCAGGCCAGCAGGCCCTGGACCGAATAACCCATCTGTCCGGCAGAGGACAGGACTTTCTCCAGAACTTCCTGGTGGACCCGGCTGTCCTTGATTATACCCTTTTTGCCGACCTGATTTCGACCGGCTTCAAACTGGGGCTTGATCAGAACCAGAACCTCTCCCGAAGTCATTATCTTTCTTACGGCCGGAAGTATTTTAAGAACCGAGATAAACGAAACATCGATGACTGTCAGGTCGGGCTTTTCAGGAAGGTCTTCAGGCTGAAGATAGCGGGCATTTTTCTCCAGAGTTATTACCCGCGGGTCCTGCCTGAGCTTCCAGTCGAGCTGTTTGATATTAACATCGACGGCATAGACTTTTCTGGCTCCCGCCTGCAGCAGGCAATCGGTGAAGCCGCCAGTGGAGGAGCCGATATCAAGGGCCAGCTTGCCCTCGACGGGTATCTTAAAGACGCGCAATCCCTGTTCCAGTTTGGCTCCAGCCCGGCTGACGTAAGGGAAGAGCTCCTGGATCGAGACCTGCGCCTCGGGAGAAACCTGCTGTCCGGGTTTAAGGGCTGGCTGGTTATCGACGAACACCCGGCCAGCCAGAATCAGAGCCTGCGCTTTTTCCCGGCTGGCGGCCAGGCCTTTCCGGGTCAGGAGCAGGTCCAGGCGCGTCTTTTTCATGCCGTCGGGTTAAATAAGTTTTTGCTTCCGGTAGAAATCCCTGATGGAGGAAGCCAGGCCGTCGGGGTCCAGACCGAGAACTCTGCGGATATCTTCCGGTTTTCCATGGGGATAGACATCGGAGGGAAGACCGAAAGATTTAAATGCCGGGCCATAAATCTCGTGGCGGTCGAGCATTTCTCGCAGGGCGCTTCCAAAGCCCCCTTCCACCACGCCTTCTTCCAGGC
>CAZDZU010000232.1:2054-3533 GCA_964509995.1 uncultured Eubacteriales bacterium
CTTCCAGGCTGATGATGACCCTGGCCTTTCGGGCCAGTTCGGGCAGGAGAATCTCATCCAGCGGTCGGGCAAACCTGGCGTTGACCACAGCCAGTGAGATTCCTTCTTCTTCCAGCCGGTGGGCTACTTCCAGCCCTGGCGCCACCATGTTACCGTAGGCTACCAGCAGGTCCTGACCGGGTTTAAGGACCTCGGCCTGTCCGGCCGGTATAAACCGGAATTCCTTGTCAGGCGGGACCCCAAGACCGGATCCCTTAGGGAAGCGGATGGCCACCGGGTGATGGTACTGGAAAGCGGAATAAACCATGTGCCGGAGTTCATTCTCGTCCCGGGGAGCCATTAGAATAATATTCGGGAGATGTCTGAGGTAAGCGATATCGTTTGTGCCTTGATGGGTGGGGCCGTCTTCTCCCACTATTCCGGCCCGGTCCAGAGCAAAGACGACTGGCAGGTCCATCAGGCAGATTTCATGAAAAATCTGGTCGTAAGCCCGCTGCAGGAAAGTTGAATAAATGGCCACCAGAGGCTTAAGTCCCGATATGGCCAGTCCGGCGGCAAAATTGACCGCGTGCTGTTCAGCTATGCCCACATCGAAGAAGCGGTCGGGATTTTCTTCGGCGAACTTATTCAGCCCGGTACCGTCAGTCATAGCTGCGGTTATGGCGATAATCCTGGGGTCGGTGCGACCCAGCTCGGCCACAGCTTCTCCGAACACCCGTGAATAGCTGGGCCGGTTTTCAGGCTTCAGGGGTTCTCCGGTGGCGATGACGAAAGGTGGGGCGCTGTGAAACTTCTCCGGGTCGAGCTGGGCCGGTCGATAGCCCTTGCCTTTCTGGGTTACACAGTGGATCAGAATGGGCCCCGGGTAGTTACGGGCGTTTTCCAGAGCCTCGATCAGGCTGTGCAGGCTGTGGCCATGAATTGGACCGATGTACCTTATGCCCAGCTCTTCAAAGAAGACACCGGGAAAGAAGGTTTTCTTAATCATATCTTCCAGGGCCCGGGCTGCCCGGATTAAAGGCCAGCCGAATTTCGGGATTGACCGCAGAACCGATTTCGTCTGTTCTTTTATCCGCAGATAGGGTTGACCGGAAACCAGATAGGAAAGATACCTGGAAAGCGCTCCGACGTTGGGCGAGATGCTCATCTCGTTATAATTGAGGACGATGATCAGTCTTTCCCGAAGATGGCCGATCTGGTTGAGGGCTTCATAGGCCACTCCTCCGGTCAGGCTGCCGTCGCCCACAACGGCGATGACGTTATGCTTTTCACCCTTCCGGTCTCGGGCTACCGCGAGTCCAAGGGCTGCTGACAGGGCAGTGGAGGCATGACCGGTATTGTAAACATCATGCGGGCTTTCTTCGAGACAGGGGTAGCCGAGCAAACCCCCGAACTGGCGAAGGCGGGCAAATTCTTTCTGACGGCCGGTCAGCAGCTTGTGGGTGTAACACTGGTGCCCGACATCCCAGACAATCTTAT
>CAZDZU010000233.1:0-3533 GCA_964509995.1 uncultured Eubacteriales bacterium
ATGGAAGACCTTATCAGAATCAAGGTTGAGGAGTCTATTTTTTTCATAAAAAAAGGCTCTCCTCTATCCGACCTGCTGTCTGAAATTCCCGTTTCAGAAAAACCCATCCTTTTTCGCTCGAACGGCGAGCTTCTGGACCTGAGTTACCCGGCCGAGAAAGAAATGGAAGTCGATCTGGTTTTTTCGGGCGACTCTGAAGCCCTTGAAGTCCTGAGGCACAGCTCCGCCCATCTCCTGGCCCATGCGGTCACCGATCTTTTCCCCGGCATTCAGGTCGGGGTTGGCCCGGCGATCGAAAATGGCTTCTATTACGACTTTCTCCGCGACACTCCCTTTACCCCGGAAGACCTGGAAGCCATAGAAAAGAGGATGCGGGAAATCGTCAATCTGGATCAGCCCGTAAAACGCCTGATTCTGAGCAAAGAAGAAGCCATAAAGGTTTTTCAGGAACGCGGACAGAGTCTGAAGGTTGAGCTGATCAGGGAAAAAGGCGGGGAACAGGTCTCCTGCTATCAGCAGGGCGATTTCATAGATTTCTGTTTAGGTCCCCATCTGCCCTCAACCGGTTATGTCCAGCATTTCAAGCTGCTTTCGGTCTCCGGAGCCTACTGGAAAGGCGATGAACGCGGCCCCCAGATGCAGAGGATTTACGGGACGGCCTTCTTCAGTCAAAAAGAGCTTGATGATTATCTTAATTTCCTGGAAGAAGCCAAAAAGCGCGACCACCGTCATCTGGGTCAGGAACTCGACCTGTATGGAACCAGCGAAGACCTGGGCGGGGGCCTGGTCATCTGGCATCCAAAAGGAGCCATAATCCGCCACCTGATCGAAGCCTTCTGGAAAGAAGAACATCTCAAGGATGGTTATGATTTTATTTATTCCCCGCACATAGCCAAGCTTGACCTCTGGAAGAGAAGCGGCCATACCGAATTCTACGATGCCATGTTTCCGCCCCTGGAGTTCGAAGGCTTCAAGTACCAGCTTAAACCCATGAATTGCCCTTTTCACATAATTGCTTATAAATCAAAGCAGCGGTCATACCGGGAACTACCCCTGCGCTGGGCAGAACTGGGCACAGTTTACCGCTATGAAAGAAGCGGGGTACTCCACGGCCTCTGCCGGGTGCGCGGCTTCACCCAGGACGATGCCCATATCTTCTGCCGCGGCGACCAGCTGGAAGATGAAATCAAAAGGGTCATCCGGCTGGCCATAAAACTGTTGAGCGCCTTTGGCTTCAGTAATTATGGAATATATCTGGCCACCAGACCCGATAAGTATGTAGGTCGCCTTGAAGACTGGAACAAAGCAGAAAAGGCTCTGGAAGAAGCTCTGAAGCATGCCGGCCTTCCCTATCAGATTGATGAGGGCGAGGGCGTTTTTTACGGGCCCAAAATCGACATCAAAATCAAGGACGCCATCGGCCGCCTCTGGCAGTGCACCACCGTCCAGCTGGATTTCAACCTGGCCGAACGCTTTGACCTGAGCTATGTGGGAGAGGATGGCAACTTCCACCGGCCTTTCCTCGTCCACCGGGCACTGCTGGGGTCAATGGAAAGATTTTTCGGAGTGCTGATAGAACATTACAAAGGCAGCTTCCCCTTCTGGCTGGCCCCTGTTCAGATGGTCATCCTGCCTATTGCCGACCGGCACGAAGCCTACGCCAGAGAACTGCATGAACTCTTCCAGGTGGAAGGATTCAGAGTCCAGGTCGACGATTCCAGAGAAAAGGTCAATAAAAAAATCAGACAGGCCGAGATGCAGAAGATTCCGCTGATGGCTATCGTGGGCGATAAGGAAGTCAGCGGCCGCAATCTGTCGCTCAGAATTCACGGTCAGGGAGACCGCGGCCAGGTGGCCATTGACTGGTTGATGGCCCGGTTGAAAGAACTGGTAAGCAAAAAGTCCTTAGAAATAAACTTATCATAAAAGGAGGTCAACTATTTATCATCGAGAACCCTACCGTCCGGCAAAAAGCAAGGAAAGACCACACCGGATTAATGAGATGATCAGAGCTCCGGAGATCCGGGTGATTGATGAGGATAAAAACCAGCTGGGAGTAATGCCAGTTCATCAGGCCCTGACCCTGGCCAGAGAAAGAGGACTGGACCTGGTGGAGATCGCTCCCCAGGCGTCCCCGCCGGTTTGCCGGATCATGGATTACGGCAAATTCCTCTATGAATTGCACAAAAAAGAACACGAAGCCAAAAAGCATCAGAAGCAGATTCAGATAAAGGAGATCAAATTCCGGCCGAAAATCAGCATCCATGATTACAACTTCAAGATGAAACATGTCCGGCGGTTCATAGAGGAAGGGAACAAGGTCAAGATAACAATAATGATAAGAGGAAGAGAGCGAGCTCATCCCGAAATGGCCCAGCAGATAATGGACAGAGTTCTGGCAGATGTTTCCGACATCGCCCGCCAGGACGGTGAAGTCAAGACCCACAATTGGGCCAGCACAGCACTGATAGTGCCGATAAAAACAGGAGGTAAAGATGCCAAAACTAAAAACCAACAAAGCAGCCAGAAAGAGGTTCAAGATAACAGCCAGCAAAAAGGTGCTGCACAAAAAAGCCAACAAGAGCCACATTCTGACTAAAAAGGCTGCCAAGAGAATCAGGCAACTGGGAAAACCGGCTGAGCTGAGCCCGGCTGACCGCAAGACCGTCAAGAAAATGTTGCCCTATGATTTTTAGGCAGGCTTTCCAGGCTGACTGTTGACATCACTTCGAGAAAGGAGAAGCGCCTATGCCAAGAGTAAAAAGAAGCGCTAAGAAAAGAGCCAGAAGAAAAAAGATATTAAAATTAGCAAAAGGTTACCGGGGAACAAAAAAGAGTAACTACCGCACGGCCAAGGAGACTGTGGAAAAAGGCCTGCAGTACGCCTACCGCGACCGACGGGCCCGAAAAAGAGATTTCCGCCAGCTGTGGATCATAAGAATCAAGGCTGCGGCTGAAGCCAACGGACTGTCTTACAGCCGGTTTATTAAGGGTCTGAAGTCTCTGAACATAGACCTCGACCGGAAAATACTGGCCGAAATTGCCGTCTCCGCTCCCCAGACTTTTGCCTTCCTGGTTGATAAGGTCAAGCAAGCCCAGGTCTGAGCGGGGCCATGAGCAGCCTGCTGGAAAAAATCGAACATTGCCGCCGCCTTTTCGCCGACCAGGAATCCAGGGTAAAGGAGGCGCAGGGGGTGGAAGAACTGCGCCAGCTCTTCCTCGGCAGAAAGAAAGGCCATCTGACCCTGCTGTTCGAAGAGCTTAAAACCCTGAGCCCGGAAGAAAAAAAGAGCGCGGGGCGGACACTCAATGAGCTTAAAGCCGAAATTCAGAACCGCCTGGCTGAGCTCGAGCAGAAGTTTCAGACTCCGGTCAGGCAGAAGCTGATTGACGACCTTACCCTTCCGGGCAGACAGTTATACTGGGGAGCACCCCATCCCATCACCCTTTTTCAGAGAGAAATCGAGAAGATCTTTACGGCTATGGGTTTTTCTGTGGAAGAAGGACCGGAGATAGAAACCGACTATTACAAT
>CAZDZU010000234.1:0-827 GCA_964509995.1 uncultured Eubacteriales bacterium
GGGAAAAGTTTCCTTCCCGGAAGAAAAGCTGGTGGAGAACATCAGGGCTTTTATCCAGGCGGTTATCCAGGCCAAGCCGGCTGCCGCCAAGGGCAAGTACATCAGGTCGATGTTTGTTTCTTCAACCATGGGGCCGTCCTTCAAGCTTTCAGAAGAGATCTTAGAGAAATAGGAGTCCGACGGTGAAAAAAGAGACCAAGTATAAGATTGTCAAAGAACTGGAAGAGTCCCTTAAACAGAATCACACCTGGTATCTGGTGGACTACAAGCAGATGCCTGTCTGGAAAATGGTAGAACTCCGTAAGCTCCTGAAAAAGAACAATTTCCGGCTCAAAGTGGTCAAGAACCGGCTGGCCCTCAGAGCCATCGGCCAGCGTTTTCCGGAGCTCAAACCCTATTTCCAGAAAAATAACGCCCTGGCTTTTACCGACAGCGACCCGATAGCCCTGGCCAAGATGCTCCAGGAGTTTTCCGACCGGGGTAAGGTGCTGGAGATCAAAGCGGGGGTGGTGGAGGGGCATTACCTTGCCCCCGACATGTTCGCCGAAATAATCAAGCTGAACTCCAGAATGGATTTAGTGGCCAGAATCGGGTATCTGATGTCATACCCGTTAAGTCAGTTCTTGAGAACCCTGCAAACTCCCCTGGTTAACATGGGTAGGTTGTTGAGCGTACTCAAGGATAAAAAAGAGAGTTGAGGGAATATCCCTTGAACTAAGTAAGCTCAAGTAAAGGAGAGGAGAGACCAATGGAAAAACAAGGAAAACTCACCAAGGAACAGTTTTTCGCCCATCTTGACAACCTGACAGTTCTGGAACTCGTTGACT
>CAZDZU010000234.1:837-3532 GCA_964509995.1 uncultured Eubacteriales bacterium
CGCTACGGAATCAGCGCGGCCATGGCCGCCCCGGTTATGATGGCCGGAGCAGGCGCGGCTCAGGCTGAGGCCAAGCCGGCGGAAGAAAAGACTTCTTTCAATGTTATCCTGAAAGATGTCGGTAGCCAGAAAATCCAGGTTATTAAAGTGGTGCGTGAAGTCACCAACCTGGGCCTGAAGGAAGCCAAGGATTTTGTCGACGGCGTGCCCAAGACCCTGAAAGAGGGTGTCACCAAGGACGAAGCTGAGGCCATCAAAGCCAAACTTGCCGAGGTCGGAGCCACAGTAGAAATTCAGTAACCTTGGTTAAAAAAATTAAATTTTTAATGATAGAAAATAAAAACTATCAAACTCTTTTTTTAGAGAGCTACCATGCTTGATCAAAATCATAATAATTATCGGGAAAGAGTCGACTTTTCCAAAATCAAGACGGTCTTTGAGCTGCCCGACCTTCTCGAGATTCAGCGGAAGTCCTACGATGAGTTCCTGCAGATGGACCTGCTGCCCGAGGAGAGGAAAGATGTGGGCCTCCAGGCCGCCTTCAAGGATGTCTTTCCCATAACCGATTTCAAGGAAACCACCGAGCTGCAATTTCTCAGCTATACCATCGGCGACTGGGAATGCAAGTGCGGTCGTTTGAAGGGCGTGGAAAATTCCAGGCCGCGCTGTCAGTCCTGCGGTGCCCTTCTTCCATCCGAGGTAGCTCTTCAGGAAAAGAGAATCTGCCCTTATTGCGGAGAGCATAAAAAGATTGAGATGCCCCTCTGCGACTACTGCGGGGACCGGGTCAGGCTGAAAATTAAATACAGCCCTCTGGAGTGCATCCAGAAAGGATATACTTACGAGGCCCCGCTCAGACTCAAGGTCCAGCTGGTTTCCTGGGAGAAAGACCAGGCCACCAAAACCCGGCGGCTTAAACATATCAAACAGCAGGAAGTCTATTTCGGTAACATCCCGCTGATGACCGACAAAGGCACCTTTATATTTAACGGGGTCGAAAGGGTGGTCGTCAGCCAGCTCCAGCGCTCGCCCGGAGTATTCTTCCGGCCTGGAGAGATTAAGGGCCAGTTTGTGGGCAAGATCATCCCGTATCGCGGGGCCTGGGTGGAATTCGAGAACGACACCAAGAATATCCTCTGGGTCAGGCTCGACCGGAAAAAGAAATTCCTGGCTACGGCATTTCTGCGTGCCCTCGGGTACGGCACAGACGAGGACATCATCAGGCTGTTCTTTAAATCCTATGAGTTGATTCCGGACGACGGAAAGCTTTACTGGAAGGTTAGCGATAATCTGGTCGGAAGAGTGCTGTCTGAAGATGTTTACAGCGACAACCGCAGGTCGCTGGTGGCCAGAGCCGGTACCAGACTTGACGAGGAGTTGATAAAAAAACTGCTGGAAAAGAATGTAAACAAGATCCCGGCCAGTCAGAAAGACCTTCAGGGAGCCTGTCTTCTGAAGAGCTCCAGTGGCAAGGTCAAGACCGGGGAAGAATTGACCCCCGAACATCAGGAAACCCTGATCAACAAAGGTGAATCTTTCGAAATCTTCTTTCCGGCGGAAGACGAAGCCGCCCAGATAATTCTGAATACCCTGAAAAAGGATTTAAAGAAGAGCCAGCAACAGGCCCAGAGTGAAATCTATAAGAAGCTCAGGCCGGGAGAACCACATACCGAAGATAGCACCAAAGCTCTTTTTGAAAATATGTTCTTCAATCCCCAGAAGTTCAATTTTTCCCGGATCGGCCGGCTGAAATTCAACATCAAACTCGGGCTGGAAAGCGGACAGCGCGACCTTCTCCTCGAGACTGAAAAGAAATCGGGGCCGGAAGACCTGAAGGACCGGATCCTGTCCAGAGAAGATTATGTTCAGGTGATCAAGTACCTGCTTAAACTCAAGAACGGCGAAGGCACGGTGGACGATATTGACCACCTGGGCAACCGCCGCGTCCGCCCGGTGGGTGAGTTGATGGAAAACGCGTTCCGGATTGGTCTGACCCGCATGGAGCGGACGATCAAGGAAAAAATGACCATCAGCGCTGACCTGTCCTCGGCCATGCCTCAGGACCTGATAAATTCCAAACCGGTCATCGCTGCCCTGAAGGAGTTCTTCGGTAGTTCCCAGCTTTCCCAGTTTATGGACCAGATCAATACTCTGGCCGAGCTAACTCATAAAAGAAGGCTGAGTGCTCTGGGGCCCGGAGGTTTAAGCCGGGAGAGGGCCGGTTTTGAGGTCAGGGATATCCAGGCTTCTCACTACGGAAGAATCTGCCCCATCGAGACTCCGGAAGGTCCCAACATCGGTCTTATTGCCTCTCTGAGCTGTTATGCCAGAATAAATGAATATGGATTCATAGAGACCCCGTACCGCAAGGTGGAAAAAGGCCGGGTGGTTGATTACGTTAAAGTCATCCATCCCGGAGCCACAGAATATCGTTCGGGGCAGCTGGTCCGCAAGGATGAAATCGAGAAAATCGTCAATCAGATGCAGGATCAGAAAGCCAGGAATCTGCCCATCTATGAACCCTACATTTTCTATCTGACCGCCTGGGAAGAGGAAAATTACAAGATTGCCCAGGCTAATGTGGAGATAGATTCTCGTGGTTATATAAAACAAGAAATCGTCAGTGTCAGAGATCGAGGCAACTTTAAGATCATTCCCCGGGAAGAAATCGATTTCATGGATGTTTCTCCCAAAC
>CAZDZU010000235.1:0-3528 GCA_964509995.1 uncultured Eubacteriales bacterium
GGTCCTGCTCAAGGAAAAGATGGGCCTGGACTTTAACCTGGAAGAGCTCTTCCTGGAAAGGCCGCTCTACCATGCTTATCTGGCCGCCGAGAATCCGGCCGAAATGTCCAGGCGTCTGGAAGGGACCGAAAACCAATTTATCCGGGACTACTTCCGACTGCGTCTGGACCTGGCCAATCTGAAGCTCTTCCTGCGCTGCCGGTATCTGGACCTGCCCGGCGACCGGCTGGCAGAAAGTTTTCTTCCCGGGGGCTATCTGGAAAAAAGACTTTTTCTGGAAAACTATGAGGTCAGTTTTGAAGAATTTTACCAGTTGCTCAGGTCGGGGCGGCTGGGAGAACTGTGGAAGCTGGCCACGGAATTTCTGATTTCCAAGGAAAGCCTGGCCGGGCTGGAGAGGGAAACAGAAAACCTGTCCATTAATTTCTTGAAACAGGCCAGGCAGATAACCTTCGGACCGGAACCGCTCTTTGCCTATGGCCTGGCCCGGCGGCACGAGCTGAAGCTGGTCCGGATAGTGCTGGCCGGAAAATTTCTGCAGCTTCCGGCCTCATTCTTGAAAGAAAGGATAAGTCAGACCTATGTCTGAAGCCGGACGGATGGCGGTCATCGGAGACCTGGCTTTCTGCGCTCCGTTCAAAGCCCTGGGGCTGAGTATATTCGCTCCCGGCAGCCCGGACGAGGCCCGGGACATGCTGGCTCAGGTGGTCCAGGAAAGGTTCGCCATCTGCCTGATTCAGGAAACCTGGCTGGAAGTCCTCAGGCCAGAAGTGGCCGAGCTCAGTCATAAACTGGCCCCGGTCTGCGTTGGATTTTCCGATTTCAGGGCCAGTTCGGACTCGGTGGAAAAACTTATGAAACAGCTTTCAATCCAGGCCATCGGCTCCGATGCACTCTTTACCAGAGGAAGGAAAGAAAATGAGACAAGGTAAGATTATCCGTGTGGCCGGTCCGCTGGTAGTGGCGGCCGAATGTCTCGGTGCCAAGATGTACGACATGGTTAAGGTCGGGCACCTGGGATTAATCGGAGAAATAATCGAACTAAATAATGATCAGGCCTATATCCAGGTTTATGAAGATACCACCGGTGTCGGGCCCGGAGAACCGGTGGTGTTGACTGAAAAACCGCTGTCGGTGGAGCTGGGACCCGGAATTCTGGGGTCAATCTATGACGGCATTCAGCGTCCGCTGGACGTCATCAGAATCCGGCTCGGCGAATTTGTTTCCCGGGGAATTGAGGTGCCGGCTCTCGACCGGGGAAAGCGCTGGCTTTTTGAGCCGGTTAAAAAGGCCGGCGACAGAGTTCAGGCCGGAGATGTCATCGGCCACGTTCAGGAAACGCCCCTCATTCAGCACCGGATTATGGTCCCTGAAAATGGCGACGGGGAAATTCTGGAAATCAAACGTGGAGAATTTCCGGTGACCGAAGTTGTCTGCCGGATTAAGAAGGAGTCGGGCGAGATTAAGGAGTTGAATCTGTTTCAGGTTTGGCCGGTCAGAAAGCAGCGCCCGGTTAGAGAGAGACTGATGCCCTTTGAGCCTCTGATCACCGGCCAGAGAATTCTTGACACCCTGTTTCCGCTGGCCAAGGGCGGAACCGCCTGCGTGCCCGGTCCTTTCGGAAGCGGAAAGACTGTGGTCCAGCATCAGCTGGCCAAGTGGTCGGATGCCCAGATTATCGTCTACGTGGCCTGCGGCGAGCGCGGCAACGAAGTGGCCGACCTGCTTTTAAGCTTCCCGGAACTGAAAGACCCGAACACCGGACGTCCCCTGCTCGAAAGAACCGTTATCATCGCCAACACTTCCAACATGCCGGTGGCTGCCCGTGAAGCCTCGATCTACACCGGGATGACCATCGCCGAGTATTTTCGTGACATGGGCTATTCGGTGGCCCTGATGGCTGACTCCTCTTCCCGCTGGGCTGAAGCCCTGAGGGAAATCGGCGGACGAATGGAAGAGATGCCGGGCGACGAAGGCTATCCGGCTTATTTAGCCAGCCGCCTGGCAGAATTTTACGAGCGGGCCGGTAAGATGGTCTGTCCCGGTTCGGAAGGAAGAATAGGTGCCCTGAGCGTTATCGGCGCCGTCAGCCCGCCAGGTGGCGACCTGTCCGACCCGGTGGTCCAGGCCACCCTCAAAGTGGTCAAGGTCTTCTGGGCACTGGATGACCGGCTGGCTAACATGAGGCATTTCCCGGCCATCAACTGGCTGCAGAGCTATTCTCTTTATCGCGATTCTTTGAAGAAATATTTTTCGGAAAAGGTGGCCGAGGATTTCGTGGATCTTAGCCAGGAAGCTATGAAGCTGCTGGAACTCGAAGCCGAACTCCAGGAAATTGCCCGGCTCATTGGTCTGGAGTCGCTGTCCTACAAAGAGAGGTTGATCCTGGAAACCGCCCGCTCGATCCGCGAGGATTTCCTGCACCAGAACGCCTTTCATCCCCAGGACACTTACACCTCGATGCGCAAGCAGTATCTGATGTTGCGAACCATTCTTCATTTTCATCACCGGGCTAACGAAGCTCTGGATGCCGGTAAGGAATTCAGCGATATAGTTTCCCTGGAAGTCCGCGACCGGATTTCCAAGATGAAATATCTGCCCGAGGAAGAAGAGGCTCTGCTTCAGGTGGAAAAAGAAGTGGATGCTTCTTTCCGGGCACTTTAGTTTTAAGGTGAGTCCAATGCACAAAGAATACCTGACAGTTTCCAACATAGTCGGACCGCTGGTCATCGTGGAGAAGATAGCGGAGGTCAAATACAACGAGCTGGTGGAAATAGAGGACTCCCGTGGCCATCTGCGCCGCGGGACGGTGCTGGAAGTTTCAACCGACCAGGCAGTGGTCCAGGTGTTCGAGGGCACCGTCGGCCTGGACATCAACAGGTCCCGGGTCAGATTCCTGGGACGTTCCCAGCAGCTGCCGGTGTCGGAGGAAATCATCGGGCGGGTTTTTGACGGCTCCGGCCGGCCGCGCGATAACGGGCCCCGGATCATCGCCCGCAAGCGGCTGGACATCAACGGCAGCCCCATCAACCCCGATGCCCGCGATTATCCCTCCGAATTCATCCAGACCGGCATTTCGTCCATTGACGGTATGAACCCGCTCGTCCGCGGTCAGAAGCTGCCGATTTTTTCCGGTTCCGGTCTACCCCATCCGCGGATTGCCGCTCAGATCGCCCGCCAGGCTAAGGTCCTGGGCAAAGAAGAAAAGTTTGCCGTGGTCTTTGCGGCCATGGGCATAACCTTTGAAGAAGCAAATTTCTTCATTGAGGATTTCCGCAATACCGGAGCTCTGGAACGGGCGGTTCTTTTCTTGAACCTGGCCAACGAGCCGGCCATCGAAAGAATTGCCACCCCGCGCCTGGCCCTGACCTGCGCCGAATACCTGGCCTTTGAACTCGACATGCATGTGCTGGTTATTCTGGTGGACATGACCTTCTATGCCGAAGCTTTGCGGGAAATCTCTGCCGCCAGAAAAGAAATCCCCGGGCGGCGCGGTTATCCCGGCTATCTCTATACCGACCTGGCCAC
>CAZDZU010000236.1:0-3512 GCA_964509995.1 uncultured Eubacteriales bacterium
GGTTATTCCTAACCTGGAAGGAAGCAACACCACGCCTTCGGTGGTTTCTTTTACGGCTTCCGGACAGCTTCTGGTCGGACTGCCGGCTCTGCGCCAGGCGGTCACCAACCCGGAGAACACCGTCTACTCGGTCAAAAGGTTAATCGGCAAGAAATACGAATCGCCAGAGATGGCTCAGCTCCGGAGTAAGTTTCCTTACCGGATGCTGGAAGCGCCCAATGGCGATATTCTGATCGAGGCTGGCAGCCGGGTTTATTCTCCTCAGGAAATTTCGGCTCTGATTCTCGGCTACCTAAAGACCTGCGCCGAAAACTATCTCGGCACTGAGGTGGAAGAGGCGGTCATCACCGTTCCGGCTTATTTTAACGACCATCAGCGCCAGGCCACCAAGGATGCTGCCTCCATCTGCGGTCTGAAAGTGCTGCGCATAATCAATGAGCCGACCGCCGCCAGCCTGGCCTATGGTTTTAACAGCAGAAAGAACGGCCGGCTGGCCGTTTACGACCTGGGCGGTGGAACTTTCGACATTACCGTCCTGGAAATTCAGGACGGCATCTTCCACGTGCTGTCCACCAGCGGAGATACCTTTCTGGGAGGCGACGATTTTGACAATCGGTTGATTTCCTGGTTGCTGTCTGAGTTTCAGAAGGAACACGGAATAGACCTCAGCCAGGACAGGTTTGCCCTGCAGAGGATAAAAGAGGCGGCGGAAAAAGCCAAGAGAGAACTATCCTTCACTCCGGAAACTGAAATCAATCTTCCTTTTATCTGCAATACCGACCGCGGTTCTCTTCACATCCAGAAGAAAATCACCCGCAGCTTTTTTGAGAACCTGACTGTGGACCTGGTGGAAAGGACCCTGATCATCTGCGAACAGGCTCTCCAAGATGCCGGTCTGGATATCTCGAGAATTGATGATGTTATTCTGGTCGGCGGTCAGACCAGAATGCCGCTGGTCAGGCAGATGGTGGCCGATTATTTCAAGAGACAGCTGGCGGCCAGGATCAACCCCGATGAAATTGTGGCCATGGGAGCGGCCCTTCAGGCCAGCATAATCAAAGGTCAGGGGAGGGAACTGGTGCTGCTGCTGGATGTCACCCCTTTCTCTCTTGGCATAGAGACAGAGAACGGAATGTTTCAGAAGATTATAGAAAGGAATACCACCATTCCGGCCCGCAAGACCATGGCCTTCACCACGGTCGAGAATAATCAGCGCCGGGTGAAGATTCATGTGTTGCAGGGCGAAAGCCCGGTGGCGGCTGATAATAAGTCTCTGGCCACTTTCGACCTGGTGGGGATTGACGCGGCTCCGGCTGGTGTTCCCCAGATTGATGTGACCTTTGAAATTGACGCTGATGGTATTCTCCGGGTTTCAGCCCGGGATACCGCTACCGGACTCGAGCAGAAGATAGAGGTTAAACCGGCGGCCGGTCTGCTGCCGGAGGAATTGCAGGAGATCATCGAGCGGAGGCAGAAGGAGGTGAAGAGCAGGAATGAAGAAGGATTATTATGAAGTTCTTGGAGTCTCCAGACAGGCCTCAGCCGAAGAAATAAAAAAGGCTTACCGCCAGGCGGCCTTAAAGTATCATCCCGACCGTAATCCCGGTAACAAAGAAGCCGAGGAAAAATTCAAGGAAGCGGCCGAAGCCTACAGCGTACTTATCGACCCGGAAAAAAGGGCCGTCTATGACCGTTACGGGCATCAGGGATTGCAGGGGCAGGGTTATGAAGGATTCCGCGGCTTCGATTCCTCAGTTTTCCAGGACTTTGAAGATATTCTGGGCAACTTTTTTGGCTTCAGTTTTTCGGAATTTTTCGGCGGCGAGCCCGGACGCCGGGCCAGGGCCCAGCGCGGTCGCGACCTGGCCCTGGAATTGCAGGTCAGCCTGGAAGAAGTGGCTTCCGGGACTGAAAAAGAATTAAAAATCACCAGGCATGAGCTCTGTCCGGTCTGCGGCGGGAGCAGGCTTAAACCGGGAACCAGAAAGTCAGTCTGCCCGGCCTGCCAGGGGCGGGGACAGTTGAGGTACCAGCAGGGCTTTTTCACCATAACCAGAACCTGCTCTCATTGCGATGGCCTGGGAGAAATAATCGCCACCCCCTGCGGCGAATGCCAGGGCACCGGCAGGGTCAAACAGAGAAAGCAGCTCAAGGTCAAGATACCGGCCGGAGTTGACGACGGCACCAGGCTGAGGATTTCCGGAGAAGGAGAAGCCGGAGACCAAGGTCAGCCCCGCGGTGACCTGTATGTGATCATAAGGGTGAAAAAGCACCCGTTCTTTGAGAGAAGGGGGCGAGACCTGTACTGCCAGGTGGACCTTTCTTTTTCCCAGGCGGCACTTGGCACCAGGATGGCTATTCCGCTGCTGGATGGCGGCCAGGAAACGCTGAAAATCCCGGCCGGCGTTCAATCGGGAGAAGTTTTTAAACTGCGCGGGGCGGGATTAAAAGAACTGGGTGGTCATAGAAGCGGAGACCTTTATATCCAGGTCATGGTAAAAACTCCAGAAAAACTCGACCGGGAACAGAAATCCCTGCTCACCAGGCTGGCCGAGCTCAGAGGCGAAAAGCTGGAAGAAGTTGACCGCTCAGTCCTTGACAGATATCGCAAACTGGTCGGAAGCGAGGACCGTGGTGACCAGTAACCAGTTCTTTATCAGCCAGTGGCCCGGGGGCCTGAAACGTTTTTGCCTTGAAGGCCCTGAACATCATCATCTTTCCAGGGTGGCCAGAGTTAGGCCCGGAAATCTGGTCTGGCTGACTGACGGAAAAGGCCGGAGACTTCTGGCCGAAGTTGAAGCCATAGAACCAGAGAGAACGTGGCTCCGGCCTCTGGAAATGGTGGAAGAGGCGGTCAGAACCCGCCTGATTCTGGGGCTGGGGCTGACCAAACCGGCTGTCTTTGAATTTATAATCCAGAAAGCCACCGAGCTGGGTGTTTCTGAAATCCAGCCGCTTCTGACCATAAGGTCTCAGCCGTTGCCCGCAGACCGGCTGGAAAAGAAAACTGAACGCTGGGAGAAAATAACACGGGAAGCTCTGAAACAGTGTAAGGGCGGCAGCCTTCCGCTTATCCACCGTCCGCTCGCGCTGGAAGAGGCAGTTTCCCGTAAGATTGCCGGGTCTAAAATTTATCTGTTTGAAGACAGCGAGCGTTATTTTCGTGATATACTTATGACTGGCCGGGCAGATGAAGTGTATCTTCTGGCCGGACCGGAAGGCGGCTGGGCTGCAAAGGAAAAAGAGCTGATGGACGGAGCAGGGTTTCAGGGGCTGTCGCTGGGGAGCCGCATTCTGAGGACTGAAACGGCTGTGCTCTCGGCCATAAGCCTGATTACTCATTTCTGGAACTGGTAGCATGTTTCTTCAGGGACAGAAAGTAGGCAAGTATGAAATTCTGAGGTCGCTGGGCAGCGGCGGCTTTGGCTCGGTCTATCTGGCCAGGGATACCTGGCTGGATATCAAGGTGGCCATCAAGGTTCCTCACAAGCAATCGCAGGAGCTATATAAGC
>CAZDZU010000237.1:0-3499 GCA_964509995.1 uncultured Eubacteriales bacterium
TCGCCGCGGCTGTGGCCGGGGCGCCCCTGACCAACATGATTTCCATGTACAGCTCGATTTACTGGAACACGGGCTCGGCCAATCAGCCCATCTTCGAAAGCAGCCAGGGCAGGTTTACCGGCGGTTACTGGGGAAACCTGGAAGCCTACACCAGGAATTCTCCGGTCTATTATGCCACCCGGGTCAAAACCCCGCTCCTGCTGCTGCATAACGATAAGGACGGAGCGGTGGTCTTTAACCAGGGAGTTGAGTATTACAACACCCTGCGGCGTCTGAAAAAACCGGTAGTCATGCTGGAGTATGTTGGTGAAAACCACGGCCTGCAGAAGCCGGCCAACCGCAAGGATTATACCGTCAGAATGAAGGAATTCTTTGACCATCACCTGAAAGGTCAGCCAGCGCCAGAGTGGTGGGAAAAAGGAATTCCGTATCTCAAGCTCAAGGATCACCTGAAGGAAAGGGTAAAAGCTCTCCAGGCTGATGCAGCTGGAGAGAAATCTAAACCGGAAGAGAAGCAGAACTTGCGCTGACCATATCATTTAATGAAAATGTTTAAGGGAGATTTACCGGAAAGGGGGAGCGCTGGATGAAAGAAATAAAAAGCCTGAAATATTCTCACTCCAAACTGTCAACCTATGAAGACTGCCCCTTAAAATTCAAGCTGGCTTACCTTGATGAGATAAAGGTCGAAGAGGAAGGCATTGAAGCCTTCCTGGGAAGCAGATTTCACGAAGCCATGGAGAAGCTCTACGGCGAATTGAAATTCAGGACGATGACCCTGGAGGAGGTCAAGGCCTTTTATGAGGAGCAGTGGAAGAAAAATTTCCACGACAGAGTGGTCGTCGTGACCCCGGGCCGCACAGCCGATGATTACTTCCGGCTCGGGCTGAAATTCATCGAGGATTATTACCGGCATTATTATCCTTTCAACCAGAACCGGGTGCTGGGCCTGGAGCAGTTTATTGAGATAGAACTCGAAGGGAAGCGCCGTTATGTTCTTCAGGGATATGTCGACAGAATCGACCTGACGCCGGACGGAGTGATCGAAATTCATGATTACAAGACGAGCAGCTCGCTGCCGGAACAGGCTCAGGCTGACGCCGACCGGCAGCTGGCCCTTTACCAGTTAGGGGTCAAGAAGAAGTGGCCCTGGGCTGAAAAGTTCCGGCTGGTCTGGCATTATGTGGCTTTTGACCTGGAGATTTCATCCACCCGGACGCCAGAAAATCTGGAGGAACTGAAACGGAATGTGGTCGAGGCCATTGAGAGGATTGAGGCTTCCGCCTCCGCCGGAAACTTCCCGCCCAGGGAGAGCCATCTCTGCAGGTGGTGTGCTTTCTGGAATTACTGTCCTCTTAAAAAGCACCAGGCCGGGCTGAAAGAATTGCCCGCCAATGAATACCTGAATGAGGAAGGTGTGGTCCTGGTTAACAAATACATAGAATATTCAAACCAGAAAAAAGAGGCCGAAGCCCAGCTGGAAAAACTGAAAGAAGCCATAATCAAATATGCCGAGAAAAACGGACTTTCCAGAGTCATGGGGAGTGAGTTTCATATTACCCTGAGCAGGCAGGAGAAGTTAAAGATTCCAAATGTTGGTGAGGAGAAAAGAGTACTGCTTGAAAATTTAATAAGAGAGGCCGGGTTATGGGACAGGTTGTCGTCTCTCGACCGGTTTGCCCTGGAAAAAGCCATTAAATCCCGTCAGATTGAAGCCGGGCTGCTGGATAAATTGAAAGAACTGGTGACAAAAGAAATCCAGGTCGCTCTTTACACCGGTAGAAATGAAGGTCCTTCGGATTAGTCCGGCGGAGCGGTGAAGGCCTGCGGTATCCGGTAAGGCGGATGCCGGAAGCTCAGTTCTCGACATCTTATCTGTCCTGAATTTTTGCCCTTTTATATTGCTTCACTCTCGGGCTTTCTGTTTTAATCAGATCAGGCGTGAAGAAATGCCAGACCGGAGTATGTTAAACAAAATTATTGATTTTAGGCTGTTTCCGCCAATCTGGCCCTGGTCGTTATCAATCGTTATTTAAGATTCATAAATGGTGAGGGCAGGGAGGATAGATTGGAACAGGTGTATTTCAGAAGGTGCGACTGCTTTATTTCCGGAAAACCTGAATCAATATTTAAAACAATGACCGGGCGAGAAAGATTAACAATTGCTACGCTGGCCAGCTGTCCGGAAGGCATCTTATAAAGATGCTATCGATGAAAATTTGCTCCCGCCTTTAGAAATTTTTGTTAGCGCAGAAAAATAAACCGGGTCATGAATTCCAGAAGACTTATCTCAGCTGAGCTTTTCTGGCTCCTCCGGGAAGACGAGAGAAAGCAGGTCATAGGGGGTTTTAAGAAGGACACTGGCGCCGCTTTTAAGAAGCTCTTCTTTGTCCCTGAAGCCCCACAATGCTCCGGCGGCCAGAAGACCGCCGGCCCTGGCCGTTTCCATGTCGACCGAGGTGTCGCCGACATAGACGACTTCTGACGGCTTCAGTCCGAGCTCCCGCAATACCTGATAAAGTGGAGCCGGGTCGGGCTTGACGGGGGTTCCGGGTCTGGCTCCCAGGATGGCATCAAATTCAAAGGGAAGGAGTTCTCTGGTCATGCGGACGGTGAATTCGTGCGATTTGTTGGAGAGAACAGCCAGCTTCAAGCCGCCGTCTTTCAATCTGGCCAGGACTTCAAGAATACCTTCGTAAGGGCGGGAATGCTGTTTGTAGGTGATGGCATATTCCCGGCGGTACTCCTGGATAAGGTCCTGAATAGCCTGCGCGTCATCGGCTATTTCCGGAACAGCTCTTTTGACCAGAACCTCCATCCCGTCGCCGACCATCAGCTTGCATTCCTCTTCTGAGTATTGACGACAACCGCGCCGGGCCAGGACCAGGTTCAGGGTGCTGGTGATGTCCTTGATGGTGTCGAGAAGAGTTCCGTCTAAATCGAAGATGACCCCTTTGAATTTCATGAGCAGTAATTTTACAGGCTGCCCGGAGATTCGTCAACGCGCTCCGGGAACTTGTAAAGTTATCTTAAGCGCGGTCAGAAGATTTCCTGAAAATTCAATCCCGTGCTTCTGTCTGATTGATCCCGACGAATGTCAGGCCGGCGCTTGATCTCCTGGTTCTGGCTGGAGCTCAGAGAATCTTCAGGTCAAGAATCCTGTCCAGGCGGAAGCATCGTTTTTCTTTCCGGAGCAGACAATGAGCCACCAGGGCTTCAAAGTCCCGTCCCCGGTATTCCCTCCTTCCCAGGGAAATGGGTTTAACCCGACGCCGGCTCCTGGTGTCGTCGGGCTTGAGGTAGGTTATTTCCAGCAGCCTTTCCTTTTTGATTGCTTCTTTGATTCTCTCCCTTTTTACGTCAAGCGGCAGATGTTCTTCAGCCTTCCGGTATTGAAACTGGGTCAGGAAGCGGACCACGCGGTAGTCCATCATGATATGACCCTTTTTGATTGGTTTTTTGAGCACCAGCCCCTGAAAGCTGGTGCAGCGGCTGAGGG
>CAZDZU010000238.1:0-3445 GCA_964509995.1 uncultured Eubacteriales bacterium
GAATACCGATATTTGCCGGGGTTCGTGAATTGCCGCCGTCTTTTGAAATCTGCGCTCAGCACCGCTACCGGGAAGACTCGGCGGCCTGGATATTCCGCCGTGCCAACCGGCTGGCCATACTGCGGTGGGGCGATAATCGCCAGCTGGTGGAAGATACAGTCCGGGCTTTTGAAGAAAAAGCCATGGCCGAATTGCCCCTGGTGGAAAAGAAAGTTCTGGAAATAATCAACAGCAAAACACCCGACAGAGAGCCCCTGACTGTTGATGAGTATCTGACTCAGTATACAGGAGATTTTGCCAGAGCGGTCATGCAAAGATACCGCGAGCTTTATGAACTTTTCTGGACCAGATACGCCCGCGGATTTTAGACAGACCGGTCTATCTTACTCGAATGTGTTGAGATTTTATTGAGCAAAGTAAAGGCTGAGCCTGGTGTCGGAAGCAGAATAGAGAAAATTAAAATGATCAAGGGTGAGAGCAGTAAAGACATTGTCTCGGCCATATAATCATAAGCCGCAGTTATGATGATAGTATTGAGGCCATCTTATTTAAATTTTCAGTTTTTTGCTCCCGGTTAATCCTCTTAAGTTGCTTGAACCCTGCAACCCAGATCTAGCTAGATGGAATTCTGCCAAATAAAAAATCTTGACCCGAGGAGCAGCTCTGGGGTATTTAGTCCTTTAATAATTATCTGGAGGTGCTGAATGCCGGGAAGAAGAGATGTCCTCAAATTGGGAGCTCTGGCTCTACTGAGTGCAGGCCGGGCTGCGACGACTGCGGGTCAGGGGCAGCAGCCAGTCATGCCGGCGGAAGATGGCCAACTAAAAAAAATGCTGGAATCGGTCGGGCCGTTTGGACTGGAAGATTTTCAGTACCGATGGCAGAAGGCATCCAGGTTGATAATCGACCATAAGCTTGGTGGCTTGCTGGTTGAGCCCGGGCCAACCATGCAGTATTTTACGGGCGTCAACTGGTGGCGGAGCGAACGAACCTTTGGCTTTCTCCTCTTCTCAGAGAAATATCCGGTCTGGGTCTGTTCGGCATTCGAGCTGGACCGGGCCCGGGAAATTATACCGCCCGAGCAGGAAATAAGAACCTGGGAAGAGAACGAAAGTCCATTTTTATTGATCAGCAAAACAGTCCGTGAATATTCAGGGCTGAAAAAATTGGGGTTGAACCCTCAACCAGAGCTTTTATAATCCACGGACTCAGGCGCGATGATCCCGGGCTGGCACTGGCCGATGGCAGCCCGGTTTCTGAGGGCTGTCGGGGGATTAAGACTGAGAAAGAAATAAGATGCCTGGAAGCGGCTAACCGGATAACTAAACTGGCCTACCGGGAAGCCCTTAAAAAACTCCGGGAGGGGATGACTCAGGATGAACTGTCTTCGTTAATAAGAGAGGCTCATACTCGATATGGAGTGGCTGGCTCGGGGAGCCCGTCTTTCGGTCCGGCTTCTTCTTTCCCTCACGGCTCCAGAAAAAGAAAGAATCTGGAACGGGGAGACGTTATCTTGGTTGATGGTGGCTGCCGGGTTGAGGGTTATAGCTCCGATGTTACCAGAACTCTGATTTTCGGCCGGGCTTCCGACCAGCAGAAAAAAATCTGGGGAATTATAAGACGGGCACAGCTGGCAGCTCTCAAGGCTTGCCGCCCGGGGGCGACCTGCGAGGAGGTCGACCACGCAGCCAGAAAAGTAATAGAAGAAGGCGGGTTTGGCCCCGGCTACCGGTATTTCAGCCACAGGGTCGGGCACGGAATCGGTCTCGAAGGCCACGAATTTCCCTATCTGGTTCAGGGTAACAAACTCCGGATCCAGCCAGGCATGACTTTTTCCAACGAGCCTGGCATCTATCTGCCCGGCCAATTCGGCATCCGGATTGAGGATTGCATGGTGGTCACAGAAGAAGGAGCCAGATTCATGGGCGGACTGGAAGCGGTTTCGCCGGAAGAGCCTTTTGGCGCTGATTGAACAGCCGGAAATTTTCCCTGGCCGTCTTCTTAACCCATAAAAAGCATTGTTACTGCTTTCTTAAATTGGATTTCTGTCGGGATTAGCTTTTATAATCCCGGATAATCTGTCGCTCTGTCCGCCTGGTCAACGGCAGCTATGTTCTTTAGCCAATCAACAATAATTCTTTTTGGGGATGGCTGAGAAATTCAGCCCCGAATTCGGTTACCACAACCATTTCTTCTATGGTGACGACACCCCGTCCCGGCACTGTCAGGCGCGGCTCCAGGGTGAAGACCATACCCGGTTCCAGCGGGCGGAATGGCTTGTCGGCGTACTTTTCCCAGGACGGGCCCAGAAGAGCCGTCCCGTCGTGGGCAAACCGCCCGACCTGATGTCCAAGCGCATGGGGAAATTCTTCATAGCCGGCGGCGGTAATTATCTTGCGGGCAACCGCGTCAACTGTTACTCCCTGGACTCCGGGCTTCATGGCAGCCCTGGCCTCTTCAATCGCCCGGACTATGGTTTCAAAACCATGCCTGACTTCTGGTGGAGCCTGGTTTTCTCCCGGCCTCAGCAGGTAGAAGGTTCGCTGCATGTCTGAACAATAACCATCAACCTTAACTCCAAAATCCATATTCAGGATGTGCCCGGGTTCGGCCAGACGGTCGGTCGGGGAGTAGTGAGCCTGGGCGGTATCCGGCCCGGTGAAAACAGCCGGGCAGGTGCTCTGTCCCCAGGCTGTCGGCAGACCTTTCTTTTTTAGTTCAGACAGCATGAATTGAGCAATCTCCTTTTCGCTCTTTCCGGGGGAGATGAAACCCCTGACCAGCTCAAAGATTTCTTCGGTAACAGCAATGGCTCGTTTAATAGCCTGGATTTCCACCGGTGATTTTCTTTCCCTCAGAGCGGAGACTATTTTTTCGGCCGGTTCCAGTCTCTTCTCCAGTCCGATTTCCTGAAGGATATCATGAAGGGTCAGGTACATTCCGTGGGTCAGCCCGTCACAGATTTCACTGGTTCTGGAATAATTTATTCCGATTCTTTGCGGTTGTAGCTCCTGCAGGAATTTTTGTAATGGTTCCTTTATGCCGGTCACATACCCCTCGACCGTATCATAAGCTCCCGTATCCTCGATGGCTTTCTTGTCGTACAGGCCGACTATGGCCCGTTTCTGGCCGCCAGCGGTGAGGATGAAAGCCGAGTGCCAGGTGACCTGCCCCGGAGCCAGAAAAACCAGGCTGGGGTCTCCGCAAATTTCGCTCTCCCTGGTGAAGGTTATCCAGCAGTCGAGGCCGCTTTCCTTCAGTATCTTCACAGCCTGTTCAGTTTTTTCCTTAATAAGGACATTGGTTATATCCATCAGATATTCTCCTTTTTACTTTCATTTCTATTCTTAATTTCAGCGGGAATATCGTTCGAGTCTCCTGACTGCCAATCCCACCAGAACGGCCGCCAGAGCCAGCAACCCGGCCAGAAACAGGAAAAAATGAT
>CAZDZU010000239.1:0-3442 GCA_964509995.1 uncultured Eubacteriales bacterium
TCTTGACGGGCGACAGACGGCCTATCACCTGATTTATTGAGCCAGAAGTCATTACTTTTTGAAGCCAGCCGGCGGTTGTCGGCAGCTCACAAGACTTAAAAAAAGTGGCTGACGATGGTCGATGAGTTCCTGTCTGAAACTGTCAGGTTCCAGCCTGGCTCCGGAGAATTTATTCAGTGAGATTTTTTCTGAAATTTTGTATCTTATAACCTTAAAAATATTAAGGAGAATTTTTCATGATCACCAGATTAAACCGGGTCATGGTGCGGGGGAGATTCCTCCTGCTAATGTTGCTGTTACTGGCTTTTGGCCAGACAGGTCTCATTGCTGCTGTTGCTCCGGAGAGAGCGAACTATGAACTGGCTGCCCGCTGGAGCACGGTCAGAGTAGCCAAACTGGTCTTTGACCTTTCGGTTGAACCGCGCTGGCTCAAGACTGGCGACCGTTTCTGGTACACTTATGAAACGCCGCAGGGCAGAAACTGGTATCTGGTGGACCCGGTCGCCCGCAGCCGGAAACCCCTTTTTGACCGGGCCAGGATGGCCGCGGACCTGACCAGGATTTTACTGACTCCTTATGATGCCCAGCACCTTCCGATCAAGACCATCAAGTTTGTAAAAAACGAGACAGCCATTCAGTTTGAAGTCGAAGTCCCGCTCGACAATGAGGTTTCGGTCGACGGTCAGGTGATGAAGGTCAGCGAGCTGGAAAAAAGATTCCTGGAACGCGAAAAAGAGAAGGAAAAAGAGCAGGACACAGAAATGGACAAAACCAGGGTGGAAAAAGAAAAACCCAGGGAACCGGAGAAGAAAACCCGGGCCCTGGGTTTTGAGTATGAACTCAGGACCGGGCGGCTGAGCCTGCTCAAAGATTATGAGCCCAGGCCCAGGAGACCGCGCTGGGCCTCAATTTCTCCCGACAGAAAATGGGTGGTCTTTGCCCGCAACCACAATCTTTTCCTGATGGATGCCGACAATTATGCCAGAGCACTGAAAAAGGCCGACGATAAAACCATCCAGGAAATTCAGCTGACCACCGATGGTGAAGAATATTACAGCTTCGGCCGCCGGCTCCGGGAAGAAGATATAAAAGAACTTCAGAAGGACGAAAAAGACCGAAAGGATTTCAGGCGCCCGGCCATAATGATTTTCTGGTCACAGGATTCGAAAAAGTTTGCCTGCATCCGCCAGGATGAGAGAAAGGTGGGGGACCTGTGGGTGATCAACAGCCTGTCCAGCCCCCGACCGGTTCTGGAATCCTATAAGTACGGAATGCCGGGAGAAGAGAATCAACCCCAGCCGGAGATCCTGGTGTTTGACCTGGCCAGCCGGGAAAGGGTCATGGTCAAGGCTGAGAAATTCAAGGACCCGACCTATAACATTTTTACTGCACCCCGCCCGGCGGTGGTGGAAGACCCCGACAATCCTCCTCCGGTCACCTGGGTTTCGGAAAACTCGGACTGGCTATATTTTGGCCGTCAGACCAGGGACCTGCACGGATACGAGGTCTGCCTGGCCGATACCCGGAGCGGAGAAGTCAGAACCATCATCAGCGAACGACTGAACACCTACATCGACTACCAGCCCCTTTATCTTATAAACGGTGGCCGGCAGATAATCTGGTGGTCGGAAAGGGACGGCTGGGGCCATTATTATTTATATGACGGCGACGGTCGACTCCAGCACCAGATTACTTCCGGGGAGTTCAACTGCCAGGGAGTGGTCCGGGTGGACGAGAAAAATCGCTGGCTTTATTTTCTCGCCTGCGGGCGGGAGAAAGGGGAGGATCCTTACTATGAACATCTCTACCGGGTCGGTCTCGACGGAAACGGCCTGAAACTGCTGACCCCTGGTAATTTCAACCATTCGATTTCCATGACCGATTCGGCCCGGTTTTTTGTCGTCAACTATTCCCGGGTTGATACCGCTCCAAAATCTGACCTGTATGAGGCCGGAGGCACCAGGTTGCTCGAGCTGGAAACTGTCGATACCGCCAATCTTCTGGCTACTGGCTTTAAGTTTCCCGAAACCTTTACAGTCAAGGCAGCAGACGGAATTACAGACCTCTATGGAGTAATGTATAAGCCTTTTGATTTCGACCCGGGCAAAAAATATCCCATCATTGCCTATGTCTATCCGGGCCCGCAAACCGAAAGCGTGGCCAAGAGCTTTTCTCCCCGGAACCAGAACATAGCCCTGGCCCAGCTGGGTTTTGTGGTCATCGAGGTCGGAAACCGGGGAGGCAGTCCGATGCGCTCAAAGTGGTATCACAATTTCGGCTATGGTAACCTGCGCGATTACGGCCTGGCTGATAAGAAGTATGCCCTTGAACAGCTGGCTGCCCGTCATCCGTTCATAGATATAAACCGGGTGGGAATCTACGGACATTCGGGCGGAGGTTTCATGACGGCCGCGGCCCTGCTGGTCTATCCCGATTTCTTCAAGGTCGGGGTGTCTTCATCCGGAAATCATGAGAATAACATTTACAACCGCTGGTGGAGCGAGAAGCATCATGGAATAAAAGAAGTTGTCGATAAGGATGGCCAGATAAAATTTGAGTACAGCATAGATAAGAATTCCGACCTGGCCAGGAACCTCAAGGGCCATCTCCTGCTGGCCACCGGTGACATCGATGACAACGTCCATCCGGCAAACACCATCCGGCTGGCCGCAGCCCTGATCAAGGCTGGCAAACGTTTTGACTTCTTCGTCTTCCCGGGTCAGCGCCACGGTTACGGGGACATGAACGATTACTGGTTCTGGATACGGGCCGATTATTTTGCCCGCCACCTGCTGGGCGATTATTCTCAGACGGTTGACCTGGTGGAACTGCAGCGGGAAAAGGAGCAGAGCGGAGATAAGAAAGCCAGCCGCTGATGGTGGCCCGGGACGGGATGATTTGAGTTGGAGAGATTGTTTTTTCTGGTAAAATATTTTTCTTAAGTTCCGGAAATCAGAGGAGAGGGCTTGATGACTCTGGATGAAATCATAAAACACCGCCGCAGCATCCGCCGCTACACCGGACAACCGGTGGAAAGAGAAAAAATTCTGGCCTGTCTGGAAGCGGCCAGACTGGCACCGTCAGCTCATAATGCCCAGCCCTGGCGGTTTCTGGTGGTGGATGAACCAGAGCTGAAGAACCGGGTGGCTGAAAAGGCCTTTTCCGGAATTTATTCTCCCTGCAAGTTCGCCGCCCGGGCTCCGGTGCTGGTTCTGCTCCTGGCCAGAAAGGATTTTATGGCCGGCAGGCTGGGACGGATGGTCCAGGGAACTCAATTTTATCTCCTGGACCTGGGAATTGCCGGGGAACATTTTGTCCTGAAAGCTGAGGAGCTGGGGCTGAGCACCTGCTGGATCGGCTGGTTTAGCCTCAGGGGCGTAAGGAAGGCACTCCAGATCCCGCGCCGGTACCGTCCGGTCGCTATCATCTCTCTGGGCTATGC
>CAZDZU010000240.1:0-3435 GCA_964509995.1 uncultured Eubacteriales bacterium
CCTGAGATGTTACCATTGCAAGCTGGCCATTTTCTCCAGGCTCCAGGAGATAGCCAGAAAAGAAGGGCTGGCCGCGGTCGTTGAGGGTTCCAACCTTGACGACGAGAATGATTACCGGCCGGGGAAAAAGGCTCTATCTGAACTGGGCATCCTTTCCCCTTTGAAAGAGGCTGGGCTGGGCAAACTGGAAATAAGGTTGCTGGCCAGGTATTTCGGACTGCCTAACTGGGATCGGCCGGCCAATGCCTGTCTGGCCACCCGGATTCCTTACGGTCAGCAGGTGGAGCCAGAATGGCTGGAGAGAATCGCGGCCGGAGAAACCTACCTCCGAAAAATTGGCTTTTCTCAGGTCCGGCTGCGGCACCATGGTGAGCTGGTTAGAATTGAAGTCTGGCCGCAGGAGATTTCTCTGGCCTGTCGGATGAGCAACCGCGAAAAAATTATAAAAAAATTAAAGAACCTGGGCTGGAAATATATAGCCTTTGACCTCGAGGGTTATCGCACCGGGAGTTTTAACCCGGCCGGGCTTAAAACTTAGAGCCGTCAATCTGGTGGCACAAGGTTGGCTGGCCTTTCGCCCCTCAGTGCCTGAAGCAGATTATCGACAGCCAGGAAACACATCCTGCGCCTGGTTTCGTGGGTGGCGCTTCCTATATGGGGCAGAAGGACCACATTATTCAGCTTGACCAGCTCTGGCTCGATCATCGGTTCGTTTTCATAAACATCCAGGCCGGCACCCCAGATCTGTCCGGTCTTCAGGGCCTCAACCAGCGCTTTTTCATCAACGATGGGTCCGCGGGCCACGTTGATCAGAACGGAAGTCTTCTTCATCATTCTCAATCGTTCAGCGGAGATCAGGTGGTATGATTCTGGCGTCAGTGAAGCGTGGATGGAAATTATGTCGGCCTCCCCGAGCAGGGCGTCGAGAGGCCGGAATTCTACGCCCATCTGATTTTCAAGGGGTACCTCCAGCCTGTTCGGGTCGTGGTAAATTATCCGGAGGTTAAAAGCCCGGGCCCTCCTGGCTACCGCCCGGCCGATACGTCCAAAACCAATAATGCCCAGAGTCCGTCCCGAAAGCTCCTGCCCCAGAAAGAGGTCTATTTTCCAGCCCCGGAATCTGCCCTGCCGGCAAAAATGGTCAGCTTCGACCAGGCGCCTGGTGGTGGCCAGGATAAGGGCCAGCGTCAGGTCGGCTGTGGCCTCCGTCAGAACATCAGGAGTATTGGTGACCAGCAGGCCCCGTTTCCAGGCATACTTGAGGTCGATGTTATTCACCCCGACGGCGCAGTTGGAAATGACTTTGAGTTTCGGGGCCCGGTCGATAACCTCGCGGTCGATAACATCGGTCAGAAAGCAGAGCAGTCCCTGCTTGTCAGCTATCCGGGCCAGAAGCTCTTCACGGGGGAGGATCATTTCTTCCGTGGCCAGTTCTAAGTTTACCTGGGATGAAAGATAATCCATGGCTTCGGGCAACAGGGGATGGGTTAAAAGAACTTCCGGTTTCATCCGGTTACTCCCTCCAGGATTCGAAGATGAGCGGATAAAAATATTGAGAAGTAGCGGCCAGGACCTCCTGGCTGCAGCTGCCATTCTCCCAGCGTCCGCTGAACAGTTCATCCGAAACGATGAATAAAGCGGCCGCCCGCAAACGGTAGAACCAGGCAAAGGACAGTACGGCTGACATTTCCATATCCACGGCCAGTATGTTTTGCCGTTGGAGGTTTCTCAGCCAGGTGTCCGTTTCCCGGTAAGGAGCGTCGGTGGAGACAATCGCTCCCTCAGTCCAGGAAAGTCCATTTTGGCGGAGAAAGTGCCTTAATTCCCGGCAGGTTCTTAATGACGGGAAGTAAAAACCGTTCCGGGCCCGGCGGTAGTGACCGGAAGCCCCCTCCTGGCTTAAAGCTTTATCCGGCAGGAAAGCCTGTCCGATCCTCAGTTCCGGCGACAGGGAGCCGCAATAACTCAGCAGCAGAATTTCCTTCAGTCCAAGCTGCCTGACCTTTTCCAGGGCCATTAGCCCGGCCGGGGCGCCCAGACCGCCCTGTAAAACGCCTGCCTGTTTCAGGTAGAAAAGCTTCCCCGGACTGACGGCCAGTCTGGTGGAGGCGGCCCGGGATATTCTGCCTGGAAGTTCTCTTCCTGGAATGAAAGGAAGGAAAATCAGGCGGCCGCCAGGCAGAGGCGGACCTGAAAATTCCGGCCGGGTGATAGAAGGTTCTTTTTTCATCTGGCTCTCTGAAATTATCAAAAAAAAGCCCGGGAGGCAATTCCCCGAGGCCGGCTTCTGTTTTACAAAGCTCTGAGGCTGACTTAAAATTGCTAGGAAAGGATGCCATGGTCTATAAAGTTATCAGGCTGGCCGATATCAACCAGGAAGACCGACGATTTCGCTTCACTCTGAATCCCGCTGACCGGAGGCTTCTGAACTCAGTCAGAGAGATCGGGGTGTTGCAGCCGGTAATCATAATCTTCAGGGAGAACCGGCCGGTGCTGGTTGACGGCTGGAGACGAATTGAGGCTGCCCGGACCTGTAGACTGATAGAACTGCCGGCTCTGGAAGTGACGGGACAAACAGACGACCTGGCCGTTTTCCTGCTGGCTTTTTTTGTTAATTATGGTCAGCGGGCCTTCAGCCTGGCCGAAAAATCGCTGGCTGCAAGAAAATTCTTTGAATTCCGGCTTCATCCTGATGAGATCATAGAGCGAATTCTGCCCATCCTGGAATTGCCGCCAGAGCGCCGGATGCTTGAACTGATGCTGGAGGTCTCCGCCCTGGATGAAAAATTCCTGGCCATCATCCACCGCCGGGATTGGAAGCCCTCTACGGCCGAGCTACTTCTGAGCTTCAGCCCGGCTGAAAGAGCCTGGCTGTTTCTGCTGGTGGAAAGACTGAGCCATAACCAGCAACGGGAGGTAATAGAAAATTTCTTTTCATTGATAAGAAGAACCGGCCGGAACCTGGAGGAGCTGGCCATGGAGCCAGAACTGGCCGGGGCTGTTGACCGGTTGCTAAAGGGAGAGACGGACGCGGTTGATCGTCTGCTCGGGGCATTGAGGAAAGCCAACTCCCCTCTGCTTTCCAGAGTAAATAAGGCCAAGGATGAAGAAATTAAACGACTCAGCCTTTCCGGGGTCAAAGTGGATTATGACCGCAGCCTGGAAAAACGGGGTCTGCGTCTGGAGCTGGAGGCTTCTGAGTTCAGGGAGTTGAAGCAGGCCGTGAAGTCTCTGGCGGACAGCCTGGAAACCGGAGACTGGAATCGATTGTTTGAGCTTCTTCATTATGAAGGTGAATAATGGACGGGCTTCAGATAAAGAAAGTCTGGCTGGACCGAACAGTGGAAAGAGCTCCCCGGACCAGATTTCTTCTGGAGAAGCTCGGCGACCGACCGCTGGAGATAGTGGAGAATGTCGAGGCCGTAAAACGGGCTA
>CAZDZU010000241.1:0-3411 GCA_964509995.1 uncultured Eubacteriales bacterium
GTTGAGGCGATGGCGGCGGATGGGTCTTTTCTGGGCAGGTCGAATGAGATTGTTCTGGGGGCGACGTCGTCTTCGACTAAGGAAGCGAAGAGGCTGGTTATTGAAAGAGGAAAGAAATAATCGCCGACTGACATCTCAGGAAAGCTCATATAATAGCTCCTTGATTGAGATTGACCGGCGCCTCTCTGTTCGGATACACTGAAAAAGCGCCCTGCTGGCAGAGGCATTCTGCCGGCAATGCGCCCCGGGCCTTGCAGCCATAAAGTCAAAAGGCAAGGGTTTTGACCTTTTATGAAAATTTTCCTGGGCGGGAGGTTCTGATGGCAGGAAGAATTATAAAAAAACATAGCCGGGCGGTTCTAGGCTATCTGGTTTTAACCCTTCTTATATTGACGCCGCAGCTTCCGGCCGACGAGGGGATGTGGCCCCTGAGCGAGTTGCCACGGCTGAACCTGAAGGAAAAGGGACTGCGGATGGACCCAGCTCTAATCTACGACCCCTCCAGGCAAAGCCTGCTGTATGCGGTGGTTGAGGTTGGGGCTACCGGTTCTTTCATCTCACCCGACGGGCTTATCATCACCAACCATCATGTGGCCTTCGGTTCGGTGGTGGCCGCCAGCACTCCCGAGAAGGATTATCTGAAAAACGGCTTTCTGGCTAAAACGAGGGCCGAAGAAATACCGGCAGCCGGGCGTACGGCCCGCATCACTGAATCTTTCAGGGATGTCTCTGCCGAGGTGCTGAGTGTCGTCCACAAAAATATGAGCTATGCCGACCGAACCCGGGCCATCGAACAGCAGATCAAAAAAATAGTGGCTGAAGCTGAGAAAGCCAACCCGGGCAAGCGGGCCGAAGTGGCTGAAATGTTTCCGGGAAAAACCTACTGGCTTTTCCTGTACACCGTGCTCCGCGACATCCGGCTGGTGTATGTGCCGCCGCTGGCCATCGGGAATTTCGGCGGGGAAGATGACAACTGGATGTGGCCGCGCCACACTGGAGATTTTACCCTGATGAGAGCCTATGTCGCGCCCGACGGCAAGCCGGCCGAGTACAGCGAAAAGAATATTCCTTATCAGCCCAGGACTTACCTTAAAGTAAATCCCGCAGGCGCCAGCGAGGGCGATCTTGTCTTTCTGCTTGGCTATCCAGGCCGCACCTACAGGCACCTTCCGGCAAGCTACATCGCCTTTGAACAGAATGTCCGCATGCCGGCCGTGGCTGACTGGTATGACTGGCAGATAAGGCTGATGGAAGAGATGAGCAAAACCAGCCGGGAGGTGGCTCTAAAACATGATTCCCGCATCAAGGGTCTGGCCAACACTATGAAGAATTATCGCGGCAAGCTGGCCGGTCTGCGCCGGCTGAACTACCTGGAGCAGAAAAAGCAGGAAGAAACCGAGCTTCAGGAATTCATCCAGAGAGATCCAAAGCGCCGGACGGTTTACGGTCCGGTTCTGCCGGAGCTGGAGAAAATCTATGCTGAAATGGGCCGCGAATATCCCAGGACTTTTGTTCTGGAAAACCTCCGCCGGTCGGTCATCCTGTTCCAGAATGCCATGACGGCGGTGGAAGCAGCCCACGAGCGACAGAAACCTGACCTGGAAAGAAACACCGCCTATATGGACAGGAACTTCAACCAGACCCGACAGCGTCTGGCTCTGGGGCTCAGGACCAATTTTTATCTGCCGACGGATATGGCCATCTTCAGAGAACTCCTGAAAAAAGCTCTGGCTCTGCCTGAGGGGCAAAAAATAGAAGCAATGAGTCAGCTGGTAGCTCCTGGCGGAAACCTGGACGAGGCCGTTAATAATCTTTTCCGGACCACCAGGATGGCTGATTCCGACTTCCTCAAGAGCCTCTGGGAAAAGAAACCGGATGAACTTAAGCAGATGGATGACCCCATGCTCAGGCTGGCTTTCAGTCTTTATCCCGAGTATAAAAAGATAGAGGAATCGAACCGGGCCAGGAAAGGGCAGATGGATGAGCTTCAGGCCAAACTGGTTGATGTGCGCCAGGAATTTCTCGGCCGGCAGTTCATACCCGATGCCAACGGCACGCTGCGTCTGACCTTCGGACGGGTGGAAGGTTATGAGCCGCGGGATGCGGTTTATCACCGACCGTTTACCACCGTACAGGGAATTCTGGAGAAGACCACCGGGAAAGAACCGTTTGACACCCCGCCCGCCCTCCTGCAACTGATCAGCCAGAAGAAATTCGACGGCTTCATAAACCCGGCGCTGGATACCATCCCGGTCTGCCTGCTTTACAGCACCGACACCACCGGCGGTAATTCCGGCAGCCCCATCCTCGATGCTGACGGTCGTCTGGTCGGGGTGAATTTTGACCGGGCCTGGGAAGCCACCATCAACGATTTTACCTGGAGCCATCGCTTCAGCCGGTCGATCGGCGTTGATATCAGATACGTCCTCTGGATTCTCAGGGAATTTGCCGGGGCGGAGCATTTGCTGCAGGAGATTGGCGCAAGATAAGATTGGCGTATTTCAAGCCGTCAGGCCGACTAATATCAGGAGGGCTGTTTTTATATAATATTAAGAAGGAGGGCAGGATCATGAGAAGAGTCATAGTTTTTGGAGTCTCGGTATTTCTGTTAACAGCCACAGGGGTACTCTATTGTCCCGGACTTCTGGCTCAGGAACAGGAAGCAAGCCAGTTGCCGATTTCCTGGGAAAACTGGCGGCAGGCCAAAGCCAGCGCCGAAAAGTATGACGCCGAGGGCGATTACACCCGCGCTCTGCAGTACTACCTGGAGTACATAAGGCAGGCTGAAGGCCTGGGCCGGCCGGACATTGTCGCCTGGGGCAAAAACAACGCCGCCTACATGATCATCAAACAGCACAAACAGGACCCGTCAACCGACCTGGAGCCAGCAAAAAAGTTGCTGGAAGAAGGCCTGGCCATTGCCGAAGCCAGCGAAGACTGCAAACTGAAACTGCAAAGCAACCTGGAATACGTGAAGATGTTTATCAGGGACTGAAAGTCAGGCCCATCGAAATCAGGGGCAGATTTTTTGATTTTCCGGCAGAGGCATTACAGCTTCTGCAATAGGTGATTTTCGCTTTGTCAGGTTTATTAATTTTGCTCAATTAAGCTTGCAATCTGTTTTTCTCCAGTTATAAGCAGACACTGGTGGTATGCGGTCAAGGCAGTGTTCTTTCTCTTCGACTCTGATTCTATTTCTATCTTTATTTATATCTCTCTGAGAAAAGAACCAGCCTTTTCGGCAGCTTTAAATTATAACTTTTCCCCGAAATCAGGGATTGAAATAATTTAGTCCAATAGAAAAAATATTGCCCGAAATCAGCAAAAAAGCTATCATTGTTTTCTTTGTTGTCGGGAAGTTATCCAACTTGAGCCACGTCTAATCATATTGAATCGGGCCGTATCCCGACC
>CAZDZU010000242.1:0-3397 GCA_964509995.1 uncultured Eubacteriales bacterium
GGCTTCAAGCGGCGAGCCTTCAATTCTTCTGGATTGCACCAGTCCCTGCCAGAGATCTGGATATTTCCTCAGGTCGGGATAGCGCTGTTCTTCCAGCATATTCTTGGCAAACAGGGCAAAGGGCTGGCTCATGGGAATGACCAGCGTGCCCCGGGGATAGGAAATGCCGTCGGAGTAAAAATCCTCCTGGGCTTCATAAACCTCGATTCCCAGAAGAATCAGCCTGTTCATCAGCAGGCTCAGGCTGCCCGGGTCGCTCTGGGCTCTGGGAATTATCCAGGCGTACGGTGGCTCTTTTTGAAATCTGGCCATGACCTCGCTGGCCATCCTGTATTTATTGAACAACAATTCCTGACGGAACCTGGCCGCCACTTCCAGCACTGCTTTGGAGGCGGTTAAACAGTAATCGACCGCATCCCCCAACCGCCACCAGCCTCCCTTCCAGGGGCTGGGGTAAAAGGCCGACATGGTCAGGTCCTGGTATTCGGGGGGAAAATCTCTGACCGTGTAAAACCTGGGCGTGGCGTATCGGTAGAGGGCGGTTTCGGTCAGGATGGAAATTATGTTATGGGAGTCGACTACCTGGGTGACATAGCCGGGATACCAGGTGTCAAAAAATATCCTGGAAATGGCACCCTCCTTGCCTTCGGAATCAAAAGCTGCGCCCATGGCCGAGCCAATGAGGTTCTGCCAGCGGACTATCAGCGGGTGGACGTTAGGGTTGGTCGGCTCTGAGTTGGGGGGAATCCAGATCCGGGCGGGAAAGGGAGCCGTCTGGTGGTGGTTGTACAGAATGACCGGATACCATTCCTGATTGACCAGTCTGGTGATATGCTGGGTTTCCTTGAGATTGGCCAGATAGGAATCACGGTTATTGTCATGGCCGGCATAGTAGTGGTAAAGATAGGGGAGGGGAGAGACTTCGAACGGGGTGCCGAGGTTCTTATGGTACCATCCGGCCAGAAGATTCATGCCGTCCGGGTTGGCAAACACCAGCAGACAGATGACCTCATCCAGAATCTTCATGGTCTTCTCGTCCCGGGCCGAAACCAGGTCGTAGGCTAACTGAACCAGGTGCTGGGCTGGAGCGCATTCTGAAGCGTGGAGACCGCCGTCTATGTAAACGACGGCCCTGCCCTGACGGGACAGGCTGGCCGCTTCTTCCGGGCTAAGCCCCCTGGCCAGCGACAGTTTTCTCATGATCTCCCTGTATTTTTCTAATTCGGCCAGATTACCGGAGGAGGAAATAATCGCACAGTACATTGGCAGCCCGAGAGTGGTCTTTCCGAGTTCCTGGAGTTTGATCCGGTCAGAAACTGAGGCCACTTTTTTCAGGTAGTCAATGGCCTGGTCATAAGTTATCAGGTGATAATCAGCCCCGACTCTGAAGCCCAGTATTTCTTCCGGCGACGGAATCACCTGGGACTGAAGCGGGCCGGAGAGGCCCAGGAATAAAAATGCTAATAGAAAGGTGACAGAAATAATCTGGCGTTTGGTCATTATCTATCTCCTGAAGAATTTATTCAAAGGCGTTTACCAGATGTTCAATTTCAGGTGAGTGTCCGTCCGAAAAGAAAATGCTGACGACGTCAAATCGGCAGTCTATGTCCTTAAGGCCGTTGTAATAAAGATAGCCTTCGGCCGCTCTTCTCAGGCGGGATTTTTTGAGGTCGGTGATAGCCTCTTCCGGGCAGCCAAAGTCATCCGAGCTGCGGGTTTTTACCTCGATAAACACCAGGTAATCCCCGTCGCGGGCAATAAGGTCGATTTCGGTATGATGAAATTGAAAATGCCTGTCAACAATCTGAAACCCCTTTTTTTCCAGATATTCTGCGGCTAGCTGCTCGCCCCAGCGACCCAAAGGAAGCGAGCCTAATTTGACCTTTTCCACCTGACGCCTTCTCTTGTATCTTCGAGTATTATTCCCAGCTGGCGCAGCTCTTCCCGGATGGCGTCAGCCAGGGCAAAATTCTTTTCCTTTCTGGCCTTCTGTCGCTGCTCGATTTTTTCCAGAATCTCCGGCGGCAGAGCATCTCCTTTTTTCTCTGGCAATATGGCCAGCACCCGGTCCAGCTCGTAGACGGTCTGCAGAATTTTCAGGCTGTCTTCCTGTCTGATCAGATCCCGGGCCAGACGGGAATTTATCTCCCGGATGAAATCAAACAGCGCGGCCAGGGCGGATGAAATATTGAGATCGTCACCCAGGCTTTCCCTGAATTCAGTCAGCACCCGCTCCACCAGGACCTGGATTTCCGGCTCGGAACCGGGGGCAAAGGTGCGATGTTCAAGTTCATAGATAAAATCCAGGACTCTCTGCCTTGAGGCCCGGGCCTGTTCCAGGCTGTCGAAAGTAAAATTGAGCATCTTGCGATAATGGGTGGAGAGCAGGAAAAACCTCAGGTCAATCGGGTTCACTCCCCGTGCCAGCAGGTCGCGCAGGGTGTAAAAATTCCCCTTTGACTTGGACATCTTTTCCCCGTCCACCACCAGATGATGGCAATGAAGCCAGTAATTAACGAACTTCTGGCCATAAAAGGCTTCCGACTGGGCTATTTCGTTCTCATGATGGGGGAAGATGTTATCAATTCCTCCGCAATGGATGTCAAGGCTTGGGCCGAGATAGCGGGTGCTCATGGCTGAACATTCTATGTGCCATCCCGGACGACCGGCTCCAAGCTCCGTTTCCCAGAAGGGTTCACCTTCCTTGGCTTTCTTCCACAGGGCAAAATCATGAACACTCTCTTTTTCATATTCGTCGCTGTCAACCCGGGCCCCGGCTTTCAGTTCTTCCAGGTTGATCTTGGCCAGATGTCCGTAGGAGGGGAATTTTTCTATGCTGAAATAAACCGAGCCCTCCTTGTAATATGCGTAACCTTTATCCAGCAATCCCCGGACCATCCTGACCATATCGGGAATATGCTCGGTAGCCCGGGGATAAATATCGGCCGGCATGATTCTCAGGGTTCTTAGGTCTTCAAAAAAAGCTTCAATATATCTGGCCGTATATTCGTTAAGCGAGAGGCCCTCTCTGGCCGCTCCCCGGATGGTCTTGTCGTCGACGTCGGTTATGTTCATCACATGGATAACCTTAAAGCCGGTCAGCAGCAGGAATCTCTTCAGAAGGTCTTCAAAAATGTAGGCCCGGTAATTGCCGATATGGGGATAGTCATAAACCGTCGGGCCACAGGTATAGAGCCGGACCTCGCCCTCCCGGAGAGGCCTGAATTCCTCCAGGGAGCCGGAGAGTGTGTTGAAGAAGCGAATCATCCCGACTATTATGTCCAAACCAGCCCGGTGCGTCAATAGGATAACAAAGGCAGTTCAGACAGCTATAAATAGAGACGGATTGGTTTGACCTCTTTTCTCTAAGTATGACATAATAATATCCTGATTTTAA
>CAZDZU010000243.1:0-3393 GCA_964509995.1 uncultured Eubacteriales bacterium
GGATAATATCGATGACATCAAAAATATTGAAGAACTGATCAGGGAAGTGGGAGCGGATCAGGTTCTGATGAGCAATGTTCTCCCCTATACGGAAGAAATGGAAAGAAAAATGCTCTGCCTGCTGGCTCTCACCTGCGAGACCTTTGCCAATCTTCCCGGCAAACCCAGAATCAGCCTGCCGCGTCTGGACATCAATTATCTGACCAAAGAACCAATCTACCATCTGCTCAAGGGCTACCAGAATCTGTTTATGATAAACAACACCATCTCCGCTCCGACGCGCTCCTGCCGTTTTATCAGGAACGGGACAACCTTCGTCCGCTGGGATGGAAAGGTTTCTCCCTGCATGGCCCTGCTGCACGAGCATACTACCTATCTTTATGGCCTGGAGCGACGGATAGAACCTTATTTTCTCGGCGACCTGAACGAGCGCGACCTGGCCGAAATCTGGTCCTCGCCTGAATACCATGATTTCCGGGAGAAGGTTAATAAATTTGATTTTTCTCCCTGCCATATCTGCGGCGGTTGTTCCTATCTTGAAAGCAACAAAGAAGACTGTTTCGGCCATACCTTTCCGGTCTGCGGCGGCTGCCTCTGGGCTCAGGGAGTGATTCAGTGTCCCTAAATTATCTGCTTGAGCCGGGACTGTCGACGGCTTAAAGTTATCAAAAAGGAGCTGGCTGGTATAATGACGGCAGCAATTGCCAGCGGATTTCAAGACTGCCCTTTTCATCTACCTCCTCACGCAGACACTGACCAGGGGCCATCTTTCTTCTTTTTTCTCCGGTTGATGTTGATGATAGGAATAGTCTGCTTTTATGACAGATTAGCGCAAAAACAGGCAGACCAGATGGCTTCTCTCACTTAAGGGAGGGTGAATATCCATTACGGGTTTTCCTCGGGTTTTTGCTTTTGGGCGGAGAAGGGGCAGGCTCAGGACTGACCCTGATTTAGGAATTCACTGCGGGCTGAGTTTAAGCCAAAAGGGACTTGTCTGGCTAAAGATGTCAGAGAGAGTTTGAGGGTAGTAGCCAAGTCCGATTATCGTAATGTTGAGTTCTGGCCAGATCTAAATTGATCAATTGACAGAGTCTGAATTGAGCAGCCTGTGGTAAACTAATGATAAGGCCCTGAATATAGGAGGGAATGAAGATGGTAATACTTGAGGTAAGAGACCTGGGTTTGCAGATAGATTCAGCCCTTATTCTCAACGGTCTGAACATTGAGTTCTGGGAAGGCTATGTTCATGCGGTTGTTGGTCCGAATGGCGCCGGCAAATCAACCCTGGCCAATGTCATTATGGGGCTTCCGGATTACCGTCACCACAGCGGCGATATACTGTTCGAAGGACGGTCGATCATAAACCTGAGCGTTGACGAAAGGGCTCGTCTGGGAATAACCCTGGGCTGGCAGGAGCCGGCCCGCTTCGAAGGGCTCAAGGTCAGTCAGTTTATCCTGGCTTCAGCCAGAGAAAAGAATAAGGATGAGGTTGACCGGGTGCTGGAACTGGTGGGGATGGAACCAACCCGCTACCGGAACCGGGCCGTTGATAAGACTCTGAGTGGAGGCGAGAGAAAAAGAATCGAGCTGGCTTCCATACTGGCCATGAAGCCAAGGCTGGTGATGCTGGATGAGCCGGATTCCGGCGTGGACATCGAAGCCATGGAACGAATCTTCGAAGCCATAGTGCTTCTTAAACAGGAGGGGGCCACGGTCCTGCTGATCACTCACAGCGCCCGGGTGCTGGAGAAGGCTGACCATGCCTTTCTGATGTGCAGCGGGATGCTGGTGGACAAGGGCGAGACCGGAAAAATTCTGGAATATTTCAGCGGTAAGTGCCTGCCCTGTCCCCATAAGAACGTGCCGGACCTGAATTCAGCAGGAGAGACGGGAGGGAAAAATGTCTGAGGAACTGGTTGAAGAAATACTGGAATCCATTAATCTGCATCAGAGTTTTGACCGCGGCGCGCCCCATGTTGTGATTAACGGCAACAGGGTGTTGAGCTCCAGGGTGGCAGAAGGCCTGGAGATAGAACCGGAAGAAATGCCGGATGGCGTGAGGGCCAGTCTGAGGGTGCGCCGGGGTGTAAAAATCAAGCCGCCGGTACACCTCTGTTTCGGGATGCTCCCGGAAAAGGGTGTCCAGAAGATCCTGCTTGAGGTGGAAATTGAGGATGAAGCCGAAGTTAGCTTTATGGCCCACTGCACCTTTCCCAACGCCGTGGACATCCAGCACCTGATGGAAGCGGAAATCAGGCTTGGCCGGAAGGCCCGGTACTCATACTTTGAACGTCACTGGCATAGCGAGCAGGGAATGGTCCGGGTGGTTCCGGTAGCTCGAATAAAGCTGGACGAGGGCGCTCGTTTTTCCACCGAGTTTGAGCTGCTTAAAGGCCGGGTTGGAGTCATTGACATCGATTATCATACTGATTGTCAGGCCGGGAGCTCGGCCGAGATGAAAGCCCGGATTTTCGGCCGTCAGGATGACCGCATTAAGATCAGAGAATCGGCCAGCCTGGATGGTGAAGCCAGCCGGGCAGTGCTCGTTACCCATATCGCCGTCAGGGATGAAGCCATGGCGGAAATCAACAACGAAATAATCGCCAGGGCACCTTATTCCCGGGGGCATGTGGACTGCAAGGAAATAATTCAGGGCAACGGGGTGGCCCGGGCGGTGCCGGTGGTTGAAGTCAGACACCCGAAGGCTCATGTCACCCATGAAGCAGCCATCGGCAGTGTCGATTCCAAACAACTTCAGACTCTGATGGCCCGCGGGCTGAGCGAGGATGAAGCCGTTGATTTAATCATAGAGGGATTGCTCAGCTGAAGGGAAAGGATATTCTCCCGGCCTACTTTTTATTGTTTTTTAAGAAGACTTCATAAGCCCAGGCCATATCTTCCCTGGTGGGTTTCTTTTTGTCTCTGGCCTCTGCCGGCCGGCTGATTCCGGGTCTGGCTTTTTTCTCCTCTTTGTTTTCCAGGGCCAGAAGTTCAGCGGCGAACTCCGACGATGATCTGGTCTTTATCATGAGGCCCTCTACAAAATAACGGATGTCAAAATCAGAAGTAATAATCAGCCAGTCTTTTTTGCTGGATATCCTGGAGACCCGGTCTTTTATTTCCTGATCAGCTTTTCTCCCGTGAGTGAAGACCACCGTAACTCCCGGCTGTCCAGACTGGTGAGCTGGGCCCAGGTTCTGCCCGTCAAAAATAACTATTATGTGAGTTTGTGTCAGGCGAGCATAACAGGACAGTTTAATCAGGAGCAATTCCCGGGCCCGTTGCAGGTCGGAATTGACGTGGCGGGCGATGGACGGAATGGCATGAATCAGGTTGTAACCGTCAATGATGAGGTTTCGAAATTGATGACTCAAGGTTTCTGCTTCCTTTAAC
>CAZDZU010000244.1:0-3374 GCA_964509995.1 uncultured Eubacteriales bacterium
TAGGAACTCTGTCCAGGCATGGCTTTTCCCTGTCAGTAATAATTGAGCTGGTGGCCGGAGAGCAGGGCCCCGGAGGTGGTCTGGGCTTCTTCCAGTATCCTGCTCAGAACCTGCTGGACCACCGCCTGCTGGCTGTTAACCGTGGCAATGGCCAGGACCGTCCGCTGCCAGCTTTCCTGAAAAGCAATCTCCGATACCGACACGTTATAGCGATGTTTTAGCCGGTCGGTAAAGCTGTTGATGAAACGACGTTTTTCCTTCAGAGAATGAGAGTATTCCAGGAAAAATTCCAAGGTCAGAACACCGACAATCATTGGCTGGCCCCTTATTCGGGCCGGACCTTTTCCCGAACGAAGGCTTCGATGACATCTCCCGGCTGGACCGGGTCGGCTTTCTCCAGTCCGAGGCCGCACTCATAACCCTTGATAACTTCGGTCACGCTGTCCTTCAGGTGTTTGAGAGAAGAAATCCTGGTCTGGTAGAGGACTTCATTGCCCCGGATGATCCGGGCTTCGGCATTCCTGACTATCTTACCCTCAATGACCTGGCAGCCGAGGACCGTGCCTACCTTGGCTATCTGGAAAATCTTCTTGACCTGGGCCCGGCCGAGAACCGTCTCTTTGATTACCGGTTCCAGCATTCCAGCCACGGCCTTTTTCAGGTCGTCGGTCAGCTGGTAGATGATTCTGTACATCCGGATTTCGACTTTTTCGCTCTGAGCCAGCTCCTGGATTTTGGACGGAACTTTGACGTTGTAGCCGATGATAATGGCGCCCGAAGCTGAAGCCAGCAGAACATCGGCCTCGGTGACGTTACCGGTTGAAGCCTGCAGAATGTTGATTCTGACCTTGTCGGTGCTGAGAGTCGGCAGCAACCCTTTGAGAACTTCTACCGAACCGTGCACATCAGCCTTGATGATGACCGGGAGTTCCTTGGTCTGGCCCTTTTCTATTTTTTTGAACAGGTCTTCAAGAGTCAACGGGACTTCCTTGGTCCTGGGGGTCTTCTTGAGACGGGCAATCCGGAATTCGCAGATGCGGCGGGCAATTTCCAGGTCGGGCACCACCTGGAAGAAATTGCCTGCCTCGGGCACCGAGTCAAATCCCAGCACCTCGACCGGCGTCGACGGCCCGGCGCTTTTGACCGGCTTGGCCCATTCATCAAACAGGGCTCTGGCTTTACCGTAGGTCAGACCGCAGATAAAAGCCTGGCCCGAAGTCAGCGTTCCCAGCTGGACTATGACTGTTCCCACGGGTCCTTTCTGGGGGTCAAGCCTGGATTCAAGTATGACACCCTGAGCTGGAACATAAGGGTGGGACTTTAGTTCCAGGATATCCCCGAGCAGCAGGATCATTTCCAGAAGTTCATCTATGTTCTTTTTTTCTTTGGCCGAGATTTCCACACAGATCGTCTTGCCCCCCCATTCTTCTACAATCAGCCCTTCCTTGGCCAGCTGTTGCTTTACCCGCTCCGGGTTGGCCTCGGGTTTGTCGATTTTGTTAATGGCCACGATGATGGGCACGCCGGCGGCCCGGGCGTGGCTGATGGCTTCCCTGGTCTGGGGCATGACACCGTCGTCGGCGGCCACCACCAGAATCACGATATCCGTTAGCTGGGCACCGCGGGCCCGGAGCTGGGTGAAAGCTTCGTGACCCGGAGTGTCGATGAAAGTAATGTGGCGATTCTTGTAATTAACCCGGTAGGCCCCGATGTGCTGGGTTATTCCGCCGACTTCCCGCTCGGCGATGTTGGAGGACCTGATAGCATCCAGCAGGGTAGTCTTGCCGTGGTCGACATGACCCATGATGGTCACCACCGGCGGTCTGGTTACCAGGTCGTCTTTAAGGCTGAAAGCCAGCTTCCTGATGTCCTGCTCCAGAGAGACCATTTCCAGATCAACCTTGATAATCCTGGAGATGGCCTGGAGCAGCGATTCATCTATCAGGTCGGAAGCGGCCGCGTCATAGCCGGCGGCCTGGAGGTGGTCTATCAGGTCTTTTGGCTTTATCTTGAAACGTTCGGCCAGGTCCTTGACCGACATGCCTTCCTGAATCTGAATTTTTGGCCGGGGTCTGGGAGCGGCTGGAGCTTTGGGAGCCGTGGCTCTGGCGGCCGGAGCAGCTGCCTTTTCAGGAGTCTGGGGTCTTGAGGCTGCCTCTGCCGGCTGTTCTGTCGCTGGCTTTGGTTGAGCTACAGGCCGGGCCTCAGGTGCGGTCTTTGGAGCTGATTTAGCTGTCGGCTGAGTTTTTCCGGCTCCGGCAGCTGGTGCTGGCTGAACTCCTTTCGAAACTGGAGCTTTGCCTTCGCCGGCTGGCTTTTTCGGGGCCGGTGCCTTGGCCGCCGGGGCCGGTTTGCTCTCAACCGGTGTTTCCACCGACTTTTTCTTGGCCGTGGCCTCTTTCTTGGCTTTACTCTTGGCGTTAGTTTTGGTCTGGGTTTTGTCCATAGTCTATTCTTTAATCTTTCTTATTCCTGAATTATAGAAATTTTCCAGCCGACCAGTTTGCTGGCCAGCCTGACGTTTATGCCCTTCTTGCCGATAGCCAGGGAGAATTGTTCCTTGTCGACGTGGGCTTCCATTTCTTTGGTTTGCTTGTTGGTGACCACAATTTTATTTATCCTGGCCGGACTCAGGGCTGACTTGGCATAGACCTGCGGGTCGGCTGCCCACTCGATTATATCAATTTTCTCCCCGCCCAGTTCCCTGGTGATGGCCAGGATACGGTTGCCCTTGACTCCGATGCAGGCTCCAACGGGGTCGATATCCTTGTCCTGGGTGGAGACAGCCACCTTGGCCCTTTCTCCCGGCTGGCGGACAACACCCTTGACCTTTATGGTTCCGGAGGCAATCTCCGGTATTTCCAGTTCCAGCAGTTTCAGCAGGAAGCGGGGCGAAGTCCTGGAAAGCTGGACCTGAGGGCCTCGAACGTTTTTTTGAACCTGGGTGATGACGGCCTTGACCAGATCCCCGGGCTTGAAATCGTCGCCCGGAAGTTTATCCTTGTTCGACAGGAAAACTTCCGCCCGGTTGACCTCGAGAACTGTGCCGCTGTTTTCAAACCGCCTGACCACACCGGTCACAATTTCACCCATCCTGGGGGCAAATTCCTCGTAAATCTTTTCCTGCTCGGCGTCGCGCACTTTCTGGAAAATAACCTGCTTGGCTGCCTGGGCGGCAATTCGGCCGAGAGTTTCAGCCGGAAGTTCTATCTCTATTTCTTTTCCCAGCCCGGCCGAAGGGTTGTGAAGAACGGCTTCATCCTGGGAAATCTCTCTGGCCGGGTCGGCGACTTCTTCCACCACTTTCTTGACAGCATAAACCCGGAGTTCGCTCTTTTCCGGCTTGAAGTCGACAACTACCTCTTCGCCTTTGT
>CAZDZU010000245.1:0-3368 GCA_964509995.1 uncultured Eubacteriales bacterium
GATAAACCGAATGCTTCTTGATCTCCTTGATGATTGCTTCCTGCTGAACTTTTCTTTTGAACCGCCTGAGTGCCGATTCCAGACTTTCTCCGTCTTCAACAACCACAAAAGCCACTAAATTTCACCTCCTAACTTCTGGAAAGTCATTGATTTTTATACTCGATTGCCTCGCTTTTGTCAAGAAAAGCAGCATTGGGCAGTGGCATTTCCACTTTCTTGATTATCCGATCCCAATCCGTCCCGGATTTGTGAACTGCAGTTGGATGGAGACGCGCCTTGTTACCCTCTGGGTATGATTTTTGCTGAGTTTTGGTAATTTTAAGAGCCGGGGAAAAAAATCCTATCGCCCCCCGCCACCCTCCTTCTATTATCACTGTCAGTCGTGCCCCCCGGGAATTTTCCTCGATCAGCGAAGCCGCCCACCGGCCTGCCTGACGAGCGCTCTGGCCCCGATGGTCAGTGGGTCGATGAGAGGGACGGCCAGCCGGTCCGGTTTGAGAGCCAGAGGGATTTCGGTGCAGCCGGCAATGACGGCCCTGGCTCCGGCTTCGACCAGCTCGCCGGCCACTTCTCTCAGGAGTCTTGAGGAACGACCTCCGCTGAACCCGGCCTTGATTCCTTTTTTCCCGTAAACAGCTTCCATGATTTTTCGCTGGCTCTCCGGTCCGGGCTCAAGGACTTTAATTTTCTGGCGTCTGAAGGCTTTCTGAAAGAGGCCGGTCGCCACAGTGCCCTCTGTGGCCAGAAGACCAACGGTTCTGATTTCCGGCAGGCTGGCTCTGGTCCAGCGGGCGGTTTCAGCCGGCAGGTCCAGCAGTCTCAGGCATGTTTTTTTTCTGAGTTCGGGCAAAAAATGGTGAGCCGTAATGCAGGGAATTGCCACCAGCTCGGCTCCAGCTCTTTCCAGGACTTTAAGAGCTTCAATCATCCGGGGCAGAGGATTTTCTCCACCGTACAATATGGCTTTCGTCCTGTCCGGAATCCGGGGCCAGTTGCAGACGATTATGCTGAGATGTTCCTGGTCGCAGGAGGCGGCGGTATTCTTGATTACCAGCTCAAAAAAACGAGCGGTGGCTTCCGGACCCATTCCTCCGAGTATGCCGGCGATTTTTGTAGCCTTTTTACTCATGCCTTAATTTCTCCAGCCAGAATTTCAGTCTGTCGAGAGGCAGGGCTTCAGCCCGGTGTCCATCCTTTCCGGTCATGGTCCGGGCCCTGAACAGAGAATTCAGGATGGCTTCTTCAGATGCTTCGGCCGCCGCCTGAAACAGGGCCGACATGGCTTCATTTCTGACCACTTCAATCTTCTGGGTCAGGCTCCGTTCGCCATGGGCCAGCCGGACTCCGGGAGCAGTGGAAAAGGCGATGGCGTAGTCGCCGCTGCCATTGGAATAAAAGCCCCCGGTTCTGGGAATGCCGAGAAGAGCCCTTTTGGCCAGCCTTTTCAGGTTCCGGCTATCAAGGGGAGCGTCGGTAGCCACCACTATCAGGCAGGAACCATCTCCGCGGGGAGAGGTCAGTCCGGGCACAGCCCCGGTTTCTTTTTTCAACAATTCTTCAACCTGAAGACCTTTGATCTGAAGCACGCCGCCGAAGTTGGTCTGGACCAGGATCCCGACCGTCCAGCCGCCGCGGCCCGGGGGTAAGCGTCTGGAGGCAGTTCCGATGCCTCCCTTAAAACTGAAGCAGGTGGTTCCGGTGCCGGCTCCGACCGCACCTTCTTCCACCGGTCCTCCGGCGGCAGCGTTTATGGCTTCCAGCACATGTTCCTTTTTTACAGCCCTGGCCCGGATATCGTTCAGCCAGCCATCGTTCGTTTCCCCGACTACCGGGTTAACTGATTCCACCCTCTCGTTTCCCGGCAGAGATAGAATATAATCGACGAGAGCACCCGCTGCTTCCGGCACGCTCAGAGTGTTGGTCAGGATGATGGGCGTTTCCAGGTAACCCAGCTCTTCAACCTGGGTGTAACCGGTGAGCTTGCCGTAACCATTGGCCACATAAATGCCGGCCGGAACCTTTTCCTGGAATACATTGCCGGGATGGGGAATAATGGCCGTGACACCGGTCCGGATTCGGTCTCCCTGAATAATCGTTTTATGTCCCACCCGGACTCCGGGGACGTCGGTGATGGCATTGAGGGGACCTGTTTCCAGCACCCCGATTTTAAGCCCGAATTCCCGGACCCGGGGAGGCTGTTCTTCTGAATAAAGACTGGAAAAAAGGATTATCTGGGATATCAGAAAGGAAAAAGCAAGCATTTTCATAACCGGCTCCTGATTACAATCGGTGAATCACAATATTATTTTATGAATTTTGGAGTCACAGTTTAAGCAGTTTCGCGAAAACCGAAAACGGGTTGTGGTTATGAATCAGGCCTTCCTTAAAAATAATGTGATTTTCTGGCAGCTGAAAGGGTCCATCGGGAAGGCTCAGTCAGTCAACGGCCGGGTGCCGAGATTATCGCTGATGTCCGGTTTTTCTGAACCGAAAGCGGGCTGTTGTGGCCTCCGGGTTAAATCGTTGTTCTCAAAAAAATAAAGTCGCCGGCCAGGCTCTGCCAGATTCATGTAAATCTGGCCCTGAACGACGCAGTGTTCAGGTGGATTATCCGGTGAAGCAGGGATCAATTCGGGGCTGGTCTTTCGTCCCGACCATTTGCGCTCTTGATTAATACCCCGGAGTTGATTATAAAAATGTGAAATGCTTGCTAAGGAAAAGTTTCTGACAGTTGCTCAGCTCAATCGCCATCCCTGGCTGGTTCACGGTTTCGGTCTGGCCGGATTCGGCCTGGATGACCTGGCGGGGGAGCCAGAACTTTCTTCTTTTCGGGCGGTTGTAATGAAACAGCTGCATTCGGACCGGGTATTCTGGATTGATGGCCTCCCCCCGACTAAGCTGGCCGGGGATGGGCTGGCAACAGCTTCGGCCGGACTGCTGCTGATTATAAAAACAGCTGACTGCCTGCCCGTTTTCCTGGTGGACAGGCAAAATCGGGCAGTGGCGGCCGTCCACTGCGGCTGGCGGAGCACCTCCAAGAAAATACTTGTCTCGGCTTTCGCCCTGATGCGTGAGAAATCTGGCAGCCGGCCGGAAAACCTTCTGGCTGCGTTCGGCCCGTGTATCGAACAGAAATGCTATGAGGTTGGCCCTGAAGTTGTGGAGAGCTTCTCTGCTGCCGGTTTCGATACCGGGCGGATTTTTATTCCTGCTCTGAATAAAGATAAATTTTATCTCGACCTGATAGCGGCCAATCACCTGCTCCTGACCGGGGAAATCGGGCTGCCACCCGAAAATATTTTTCAGGTGGGGGCCTGCACTTTCTGCTCGAGCGACCTGCATTCCTACCGTCGCGACCACCAGACAGA
>CAZDZU010000246.1:0-3366 GCA_964509995.1 uncultured Eubacteriales bacterium
GTCCTCGCCCCCCCATCCTCAGCGGGTTACCCCTGCTCTGGGCGACAGGAGAGGCAAGCCGGGCCACTTTTCTGAAATCCATTGCTCGCCGTTCCATTGGCGGTCTGGATTGGGAAGTTAGGACTGTGGCGGCCTCAGCCTTCAGGCACTATATCCTCTTTATTTCTTTGGTAGCTCTTGTATTTTAGATGGCCCTTTTACCTTATTTGCCGACGATCCTGAGGATTGAGATGGGTTATCCTGATTGGAACATCGACCCCAGCTTAAGGCGAGTGTCGGGCGGGGCCGGGCATTCGTCAGTCAAGACAGCCGTGGTCGAAGGTGGGGGAGGCTATAAAGATAGCGCTATAAAATGGTCGAGCAATGGCCGGTTCTTAATTGCTGCCTGGGCGGGCCGGGGCACAGTTTCTGGTTTCCAGAAGGCGAAGTGTTCAGTGTGGGACCGGGGGTCGGACATGATTTTTATTTGTCTGGACGCCGGCAGAAACAGAAATATAATTGATGAAGGAAGATAAACCATGAAACCCAGGGAACGGGTGAGGCTGGCGCTCAACCATCAGGAGCCGGACAGGTGCCCTTTTCAGCTCAGCTTTACTCCGGAATTTGCTGACCGCTTGAGACGGTCCCTGGGACTCAATTCAGAGCCTCATAATCCTCATGGTGCCGGCAATACTTATGTCCTGGAAAGGATGCTCGGTTGCGACCTCCTGTTGACTTCTGTCGGCTGGGCCAATTCTTATTATGCTACTGGAAGATACAGCCGGGACGGCCTGAACTACGTTGATGAATGGGGAGTCGGCTGGCGAAATGTGGAATACAGGACCAGGTTCGGGACCGGCCACTACACCGAAATTGTCGGCCATCCCCTCTCTGACGAGGCTGCTATCGACTCATACCGGCCCCCGGACCCTGACCGCCCGGAGCTGTATGCTGAAGCCATAAAAACAATTGAACAATTCGGCGACGAGTACTGGATAGTCGGGGTGGTGGTTACCACGGTTTTTGAAACCGCCTGGGCGTTAAGGGGTCTCGAACGGACGCTCCTGGATATGGTCAGGAATCCGGAACTGGTCGAACGGTTATTTGACATTCCTTTTAATTATCATCTGCACGTGGCCAGGAAACTGGCCAGCCTGGGAGTGGATATGATCTGGCTGGGCGATGATGTCGGAGCCCAGGACCGGATGCTGATTTCTCCGGCCCACTGGAGAAGATTTCTGAAACCCCGGCTGGCCGAAATTATCGCCTCTCTTAAGAAAATTAATCCGGACCTGAAGGTGGCCTATCATTCAGACGGCAATATTTACCCGATCATACCCGACCTGGTGAAGATCGGGCTGGACGTTCTCAATCCGGTTCAGCCCGGGGCGATGGACCCGGCCAGACTCAAAAGAGAATTCGGAGAACGTCTTTGTTTCTGGGGAACTCTGGACCTCCAGTTTACCCTGCCTTTTGGAACTCCGGATGAAATCAGAAGCGAAGTTCTGGACCGCCTCCGGACTGTTGGCCGGCAGGGTGGCCTGATAATCGGGCCCACCCACCATCTCCAGCTGGATGTGCCGCTGGAAAACTTCTGGGCCATGGTTGATACGGTCAGGAACACCTTCTACCGGGACCTTGAATAGAATCGCTCTGTTCTGCGAAACGGCCTGCGGGGATTCATTCTTCTTCTAACCTGATGACTCGGGTACAGTAAACGTTCCTTTCCTGGTTCTGATCGGTATGAAATTAGTTCCCGTCCTGGCCGTCAGGATTATTCCGGAAGAACAGGTTGTAGATGATAGACTCCGGACGATATTCTTTTTTCCCGGTTCTTTAATGCCTGGTTTAGACTGCTGAATCTGGCCTTGAGCCCTGAGGTCAGTCTCAGAGCATCGGCAGGTAACGCTTTATTTCGTATGGGCTGACCTGCTTGTCGTATTCGTCAGGAACATTGCGAAGATAGTCCTCAATTTCCTTTCTCTTGTTGGCGATAAATTTTTCGTGAAGATGTGGCCCCAGGGTTTCCCTGACCAGTTGACTCTTTTCCGCCAGTCGAACCGCCTCCTGCAGGTTTCTGGGCAGGACCTGGATTCCAGCCTTCTTCTGTTTGCTGTTCGGCATGTGGTATATGTTTTCTTCGACCGGGTCGGGCAGCTCCAGTCTGTTCTTGATTCCGTCCAGACCGGCCGAAAGCATGGTGGCCAGCGCCAGGTAGATATTGCAGCCGGGGTCAGGGGAGCGCAGCTCAATCCGGGTAGCTTTTTCCCTGCCCGGCTGGTACTCCGGAACTCTTATGTAGGCAGAGCGGTTTTTTTGACCCCAGGCGATGTAAACCGGAGCTTCGTAGCCTTCAATCAGCCTCTTGTAGGAATTTATCCACTGGCTGAAAACGGCGCAAGTCTCGCGGGCATGATGGAATATGCCGGCGGTGTAATGCCTGGCCTCAGCTGACAGGTGATAGGGCGCCTCTTTTTCAAAGAAGGCGTTATGGCCATTTCTCCACAGGGACTGATGGACATGCATGCCGCTTCCGTTCTGACCGTTGACCGGCTTGGGCATAAAAGTCAGATAAAGCCCATGCATTCTGGCGACTTTCTTGGCCATGTACCTGAAGACCATGACGATATCGGCCATATCCAGGGCGTTCTGGTAGCGGAGGTCGATTTCGTGCTGGCCATGAGCCACTTCGTGGTGGTCATATTCAGATTCAATGCCCATTTTCTTCAGCAGCAGCTGAATTTCTTTGCGGACCTCTCCGTGCTTGCCGGCGAAGAAATAACCACCGGAATCGGTCGGAGCGGGTGTCTGGTCGTCGGGAAAAATGAAGAATTCCATCTCCGGGCCACACTTAAAATCGGCAAACCCGAATTCGGACCGCATCCTTTCCAGTGTTTTCTTCAAAATGTAGCGGCTGTCTCCCGGATAATGACTGCCGTCGGGCTGGTAAATATCTCCGAACATGATGGCTTCTCTCCAGGAAACCTCCGGGTCGAAGCCACGGTAATTCCAGGGGAAGACTCGAAACGTCCGGGGTTCCGGGACGATGACCAGGTCGCTTTCTTCGATCCGGACAAAACCTTCGACTGAGGAACCGTCAAAACCCTTGCCCTCGGCAAAAGCTTTTTCCAGTTCCGTTACGGGAATGGAAAAATCCATGGGACGCCCGAGGATGTCGGTAAACATGATGCGCACAAACTCAATCCTGTTCTCGGGGCGGCTAACTGCCTCCAGAACCTCGGCTTCGGTGGTCAGTCCAAAGGCATTTTTAAATACTTCTTGCATTTTTCCCTCCCTGTATTAAAATAGTCTGGGTGCCGCACATATGTTAGTTTTACAGCCTTCTAAATTATCAATTATGCTGGTATTTTATATAAATAATTACAA
>CAZDZU010000247.1:0-3351 GCA_964509995.1 uncultured Eubacteriales bacterium
GGTGGACCGCCTCCAGCACCACTTCTCCCGGCCGACCGTCCAGGTCAATCGGAACGTAAACGGCGGTTCCCGGTTCCGGATAGATAAGATTCATGACCCGGGCTCCGTCGGCCACCTCAGCTTCCCTGCCCGGGCTATTCTTAAAAGGTGGAAGGGGCTTATATTCTGGATGATAGGCCCGGTAATAGTATTCCTGAACGGGGGGCAGCACAAACCAGGTTCGATGCTGCATCCTGGCCACCGATTCCACCCGGCTGTCAACCCGGTATTTTCCCGAAGGGTCGAGATGAACCAGCTGATGAAAGGAGCAGCCCTGGTCAAAATGACTTTCGGCCGGCAGCCAGATGGTCTTTCGCGGGCACAGGTCGCCCGGAAGATATCCGGAATCGGCACAGACTTCCACCCGCTTGAGATGTCCGGAAGGCGGCAGTATTTCGCCTCCGGTATCCAGCAGAGCCAGCGTCTCAAACAGCAGCGGAGCGGCCGCCGTCAGGCCGGTAATTTCCGGTCGGCCCTCGCCATCGGCATTTCCAGCCCAGACTCCAACGGTATAATTCGGCGTAACTCCGACCGCCCAGGCATCCTTGAGGCCAAAGCTGGTGCCGGTCTTCCAGGCCACCCAGCGGGAGGAACTAAAATTACGCCAGAAGCCCTCTTCATCGGGCCGATTTACTTCGGTCAGAGCCTCCAGGGTCAAATAGGCAGCACCCGGGCTGAGTCTGGCCACCCCGGTCGTTTGAGGTTTTTCATCCTGCAGCAATTTGACTTTATCTCCAGCCCTTTCCAGCCCCATGGCCAGCCGGCCGATCCCGGCATAAATTGAGGTTATTTCCAGAAGCTTGCCCTCTGCTCCTCCCAGAATCAAACTCAACCCATAATCGTTGGCCGGTCGGAAGAGAGTGCTCATACCACAGCTGACCAGAAGATTCTTGAATCGGGGGATCCCGAACTGATGAAGCATCCGGACGGCAGTAACATTCAACGACCAGGCCAGAGCTGTCCGGGCCGGCACCGCCCCCCGGAACTGCCGGTCAAAGTTCTTTGGCCTGAAACCCTGATAGCGGGTAGGAATATCGGGTATCAGCGTTTCCGGGGCTATAAAACCATCCTGCAGCATGGCCGCATAAAGGAAGGGCTTCAGAATGGAGCCGGTGCTGCGTGGGCTCTGAGCAAGGTCGACATACTGAGCGCAGTCAAAGTTTCTGGCGGCGCCGATATTGCCGATATAGGCCACAACCGCGCCTTTCCGGTTATCGATCACCACCACCGCCAGATTCCTGATCCCGCGGTTTAAGAGTTTCTGGCCGTAAAGTTCGGCCCTGACTGAAATTCTTCTCTGCAATTCCGCATTGATAAATGACCGGAAAGGAGTCCTTTTTTCTCTGTTGCCAGCCAGCGTGTCAAGGAGATGCTCTGCTTCTCTGGGCACAGGCCTGAGCCCTGCCGGCGACGGCTCGCCCAGAGCCAGATTTAACTGAATCTCATCCAGCAGTCCCCGCCGGCTGAGCTTTTTGAGCAACCGGTCACGCTTTCTTTTTATTTTCAACACACCATCTTCTTCCGCCATCAGGTTTGGATTCTTGGGGAGAACAGCCAGGAAGCAGGCTTCGGCCCAGCTCAGATCCTCCGGGTTACGACCAAAATAAAACCAGGAAGCCGCATCTATCCCGACCAGGTTGCACCCGAAGGGAGCATTGGCCGCAAACAGGTCGAGAATTTCCCTTTTGGAATAGCGGATTTCGAGCTTTATGGCCAGCAGGGCTTCTTTAATCTTACGGCCGACAGTCCGCCGGCCGCTTCCCGTGGCCAGTCTGGCCAGCTGCATGGTGATGGTGCTGCCTCCGCTTATTATTCTGCCAGCCCTCACGTTCTGCCACAGGGCCCTGACCAGGGCCACGGGGTCAACTCCCGGATGAAGATAAAATCTCCGGTCCTCAAACTGCAGGACGGCCTGAAAATATTTTTCCGGAACCTTCCTGTCTCTTGGAAAACGCCACTGTCCGTCCTCCGCCAGTCGGGCTCCTAAAAGCTGGCCATCCTCGGAAAAAAGAACCGGAGACAGCGGCTTTTCAAAAAGCCGGCCGAGCGGCCAGAGCAGGTAAATCAAGAAAATTGCGGCCAGCAGCCCCGCCGCCAGCAGCCATTTTCTCTTTTCGGGCTTTATGTTCATATTTTTACCCGCCAGGTGGCCGACTTCTTTTTTCCCTCTACTGCCTGACAATTTTTATCCATTGCCCTCGGGTATTGGCCTGCACCGAATCGTCGTACATGGCTTCCACCAGAACTCCCGGCTGATAGAACTGACCGACATAGGAAGCGTTCAGGACAATCAGAAACGTCTTTTTCTCACCTACCCTCAGCTGGAAATATGTATAGACCCGGTCATCCCTGACATCCTGGTAATCGTAGCTGACAGCTTTTCCGTCCGGGCTGAACAGAGGATTTTTGATCTGGAATCCCGAGGCCATCAGGCTGGTCAGCGCCAGATTTTCAAGCGGTCGCCGACTATCGTTTTCAACCACAATGTCAACCAGAATATCTGTGCCCTGGGGCACGGAACTGATGTCGACCGGGTTCATCTTCAGGTCGCGGTAAGTCACTTTGACCTTAATCCCGCGCTCCTGCGGTTCTTCCAGCCCGGCCGGCGGAATTCCTCTGGTATAGACATTAAGGTAAAGCGGAATGGCGCTGTCGTTATTAAAAGACAACTCTCGCCCTTCGGTCGGAAAATCTGGAAAGGTCCTTTTTTCTACCGGCAGCGAGGAGGAGATTTTCTCCGGTTTTCTGTCATCCCAGGCCAGACCAAAAGTATAGCCTTCCAGCCCGGCAGTTCCATAATAACTGGATAGAGCCAGAAGCACCATGGCCGTCTCATTGGTATTTAACCAGAGGTCGGAAGAAGCAACTTCAGAAATTTGTTTGATGAGCTGCCTGGCTTTTTCTTTCTTTCCCATCAGGCTCAGACAATGAGCGACCAGGGCCATATCCCTGCGCTCAGAACCGAAGGTCAGTTCCGAGTCCCGGTACTTAGCAAACTCAAATCTGGTTTTCCCCGTCAGTTCTTCGGCCGCTTCCAGCTGACCGTTGAGATAGAAAGCAGCAGCCAGCAGAATTGAAGCCAGACTGCCCAGCTCCGGCTTTTCCCTGAGTCTGTTCATGGCTCCGGTATCCGGTTCTCTCGCCTGGGAAAGAGCAAACAACCTGAAAGCCTGGATCAGCTGATCGTAGGGCCCGCCGGTGATCCAGGAATTGGCCAGCCGCTTCTGATTTTCCCTCCAGGAATTGAGCATCTCAGCCGGCACATAATAGCCGGCCCGAAAGGCTTCCAGCAGGAACCATCCGGCATAGGTC
>CAZDZU010000248.1:0-440 GCA_964509995.1 uncultured Eubacteriales bacterium
AACAAAACGACCGGGCGGAAAGAATTCGTATCAGTGAAAGAACTGGAAAAATCTGAGCTGGCCTATGAACTCATCTTCTGATTAAAAATAGTTTGCTTTATATTCTTCTCTTGAGTAAGATTTTTAATCGTGATTGCTCAGACTCTGGTCATAACCGCTATAATCATTGCCGTCTATGCTCTTGCCAAATGGCGAGGGCTGTCAGTTGAACTCAGCCTGCTGCTGGCCACAGTGGGCGGTGCCCTCGGGGGCTCCTTTTTTAAAACCCCTGAAATCTGGGAAATTCCCAGGCATCTGGTGGAGGGCTCCTTCACCTACCTGGACGTCATCCTGGTTTTTTTCACGGCCACCCTTTTCATCACCATAGTTCAGGAATCAGGCGGAGTCAACTTTGCCGTTCGTGAAGCTGTCCTCCGGTTTTCGAGAAACAGGTTTCTGGC
>CAZDZU010000248.1:450-3342 GCA_964509995.1 uncultured Eubacteriales bacterium
GCTCTTTTACTGCTGATGGTCATCGTTCTGATTCCAGGAGCGTTGACCGGAGCCGGCAGCGTTTCACTGCTGGTGGTTGGAGCCCCCGTAGCCCTGGCCTTGAAAGGCCTGGGCATCCAAGAAAAGAAAATCCCGGCCATTCTTTTTATTCTGGCCGGCCTGGCCGCGGCCGCCCCTCCGGTAAATATCTGGGCCATGATGCTTTGCGCCGGAACGGCCATCCCCTACGTGGGGTTCGAACTGCCTTTAGGCCTGCCGGTTATTATCCTGGGCACACTGACTATCATCATTCTCGGAGGACGACAGAAAGAGACGGCCAGTCTGGAAGCCTTCCTCGAAAAAACCCGCTGTCATCCGGCGATGAACTGGTTCCGCCTGCTGGCTCCGTTTGTGGTGTTCTTCGCCCTGGTGATTGCCTACCGGCTCTGGCCTTTTTCCTTTCCCATCCTTGGTTTACCTCTGGAATTCCTCCTGGCTTCTCTTGTGGCTCTGGCTGTTAGCCCGGTCAGGCTTAATTTAGTCAGCGTGGCTTCTTCAACCGTCAGCAAGTTGCTTCCCCTTCTGGCAATCATGATAATAGTGGGAATGCTCCAGCAGGTTATGGCCGCCAGCGGGGTGAAAGGGTTGATTTCCTATTCAGTTCTGATAATTCCTCTCGGTTTGCTGCTCTGTCTTCTGCCGATCATCATCCCGGCTTCAGAAGGAGTTCTAACCTACGGGGGCGCAGCCATTATCGGCATTCCGCTGGTCTGGTACCTGAACTCTCTGGGCTACCACGCCACGGTGGTCATCGCCGGCCTGAGCTTGCTCTGGCCCCTGGGTGACGGATTGCCGCCGACTGCTCTTATTGGTCGCCTCAGCCTGATGGTTTCCGGCCAGGAAGGAAAATACTGGAATTTTCTCAAACAGACCTGGATTCCCTGGCTAATCATCACAGCCGTCGGAATGCTGATGATCATATTCAGTGGCCGGCTGCGTTTTCTGGTGATCGGATGATTGATTTTAACTTTAAGGATGCACGGCCATGATAGCCAGAATAATTATGATTGCTTATTACCTGATAGCCGCCTTTTTTGTGCTGATTACCATTAAGAACATGCTCCAGGAAAAGAACAGCCGGGACCGGGTGGTGCTCTATTTGATAACTCTTATTCCTTTCATTATAAGATTGCTCCGGATCAAATGAAGGTTAACCCATGAAAACACCAGGAACTGGCTTCAAACTGATAACGGCCGCTGCCTTTATCGCTCTCCTGGTAGCCGGCGGCTGGCCACTCAGAGAACACCGGCGCTTTCCGGTGGAGATAGTCTGCGGGCCCGGCGTGACTGAAATCCGGCCCCTCAGCGACTATTTGCCCGCGCTTAAAGGCACCCCGGCCGATACTCCCGTTTTCATCCTGTCAGGGAACACACCTGGAGGCTCGGTCCTGATTATGGGCAATACTCATGCCAACGAGCCTGAAGGCATGCTATCGGTAGCCATCATGATTGAGAACGCAGTAGTGGAGAAAGGAACTGTTTATCTGATTCCAGCCTTCAACCGCAGCGCCAGCCTGAACACCAGACCGGGAGAGGGATACCCCTTATATTTTACAGTGCCTACTCCATGGGGAAAAAAGAAGTTCAGAATGGGAAACAGGGATGCTTCACCGCTGGATCAGTGGCCCGATCCTGATGTTTATATACATTATCCAGAAAAGCAGATGCTTTCCTACCTCGACATCCGTAATACTAATCGAACCTGGCCAGGACGCAGGAACGGCCTGCCCATGGAACAGGTGACCTTCGCCGCTATGGAGCTTCTCCGCCAGAACCGGGTGGATCTGGCCATCGACCTCCATGGGGCAGAAACGATGTTTCCGGTTACCAACTGTATAGTGGCTCCGGAGAAATCCATGAGGATCGCCACCCTTGCTTCCCTGACGGTAAAATCGATGGAAAGCTTTGAAAACCATCTGGAATCTTCTCCAGAAAAATTCCGCGGACTTTCTCACCGGGAAATAGGAGATTATTCAGACACCCTGCCGTTTCTCCTGGAATCCCCCATCCCCTTTCTCGACCAGCCGACCGGAGCCAAGACCGAGCAACTCTTTCTCGATGGCCGGGACGAATTTCTGCTCAGCCTGTCCCGCAAGAAAAAGCTGTTTGTTCCCTACGATGAATCCGGTTGGTCTCTTGACCGCAGAATTGGACAGCATCTTTCGGTCAGTCAGGAAATCATAAGACAGTATTCGAGGAAGGCTCCCGACCGGGCGATAATCATCAAGAATGTCCCGCGGTATTCAGACCTGGTCAAAAACGGGACTGGAAGCTATTTCCATAATCCATCTTCGGCGGAAAAAAGCAAGGTGGTGAAAATATAAATTTAATTATGGCGAGTTCTTACTTGAACCCGGGTTGGAAGACAGCCCGAAAAAAGAATCAGGGAGCAGTTGAAAAATGAAGAAAGGATTAATCCTGAGCCTGGCTTTCGGTCTGTTCATACTGAGCTGGTTGCTTATTCCCGGCCAGCAAAGCGGAGCCAGCGCCAACAACACCATTCTGTCCTCTGAGAATTGCACTGTTATCATGGTAGGCAAAAAGGCTTCGGCCGACGGTTCGACCATGACCACCCACACGGCCGATTGCGGAATCTGCGACTGGACCTGGCGTTATGTGCCCGCGGCCGACCATAAACCAGGCTCTACCCGGAAGATTTACCGAATTTCCCAGATGAGAACCTGGCCGCCGCAAGAGGGCCTGAAGTGGGACCTGATCAAAAAAGATTTCACCGGTCTGGAAATACCAGAGGTCCCCCATACCTACGGATACATGCATGGCGTTTTCGGCTATATGAATGACCAGCAGCTGGCCATCGGCGAATCAACCATTGGGAACCGACCGAAAATGTCC
>CAZDZU010000249.1:0-3337 GCA_964509995.1 uncultured Eubacteriales bacterium
TTCGGCCACCATGATGAACAAAGGACTGGAGCTGATTGAAGCCCGATGGCTGTTCGGCCTCCGGCCGGGACAGCTGGGGGTCCTGATACATCCGCAGAGCATAGTTCATGCCCTGGTGGAGTTCTGCGACGGTTCGGTTCTGGCCCAGATGAGCCAGACCGATATGAGGGTTCCGATCCAGTATGCCCTCAGCTATCCGGAACGCTGGGAAGCAGCCTTGCCTTCTCTGGACCTGGCAGAAGTTCGGTCTCTGGAATTCTTGCCCGTCGATGAGCAGAGATTTCCGCTTTTCGGGCTGGCCCGCAGGGCCCTGGCTTCTGGACTGAGTATGCCGGTCGTGCTGAATGCGGCCAATGAAGTTGCTGTCCAGGCCTTCCTGGAAGAAAAAATTACCTTTGGCGAGATTTTTGAGGTCGTGAACTACTGCTTGAACCATCATCGGCCGCGGGCTCTGACCGGGCTTGAGGATATTCTGGCTGTTGACCGGGAGACCAGAGATCAGGTTCAGCTCTACTTTAAGAACATGAAAGGGAAGACCGCATGACCATACTGGGCACAATCGTTGCTTTTCTGATTGTTTTTGGCATTCTGGTGTTCGTCCATGAGTTCGGCCACTTCTTCACGGCCAAGCTGGTGGGCGTCAGGGTAGAAGTTTTCTCCTTCGGTTTAGGCAAAAGGCTGTTTGGAATCCGCAAAGGAAATACCGACTACCGGGTCAGCCTGATACCCATGGGAGGCTATGTCAAGCTTCTGGGGGAGGGAATGTTCGAAAAGGACAGGCCCATATCCCCTGATGATTTCATGGCCAGAAACCGCCTGGAACGGTTTCTAATCCTGGTCATGGGTTCAATCATGAACATCCTGCTGGCCATTGTTCTGGTGGCCATCCTCAACATGGTCGGGGTGACAGTTCCTGAATATCAGGAGCAGGCCCCGGTTATAGGCTACATAGACCCCGGCTCTCCGGCCGAGAGAGCCGGCCTGCTGGTGGGGGACGAAATCCTGGAGGTCAACGGCCGGGCGGTCAAGACCTGGAGCGAGGTAGAAATTGCCGTCGGTTCCAGGCCAGAAAGAGAAATCCTGGTAACCATAAAAAGGGGAGATGAGAAACTCCCTGTTCCGCTTAAGACCGACAAGATTACCAGATATGAGATGGGTTATGCCGGTTTCAGGGCTCATATTCTCACCCAGATAATGATGGTCAATCCTGGTTCACCGGCGGAAAAGGCTGGTTTGAGGCCAGGGGATGTGATTCTGGCCGTCAACGGAGAACCGATTTTCTTCTATAATTTTGTCAAAAAAATTGAAGAAAACCCGGACAAGCCACTGGTTCTAACAGTGGAGAGGCAGGGGCAGAGGCTTGACCTGACTGTTGTTCCCAGAAAGGAAGGAAATGTCGGCAAGATCGGAATTCTTCAGGGAGCCAGGTCTGTTACCCGGAAATACCCATTTTTTGCCGCTCTGGGACAGAGCTTTAAGGAAAACGCCCGTAATACCTTTCTGGTTTTCAATTTCCTGAAAGACCTCTTTACCGGTCAGGCCTCGACCAGGCAGCTGGGCGGTCCAATTGAAATCGCCAGCCTGTCCCATGCGGCCATGAAAATGGGCCTGCTGGCGATGATGAGCTGGATTGCCATAATCAGCCTGCAGCTGGGTATTCTTAACCTCTTGCCGATCCCGGTTTTTGACGGCGGGCAGATTTTTGTGCTGATGATTGAAGGACTGATCAGAAGGGACCTCAGCCCGAAGATGAGGGAAATCTGGATGCAGATTGGCTTTGTGATTTTCGTCTTCATAATCGTTTTTGTCATTCTGAACGACATTGTTAAAAGGCTGCCCAGTGGCTGGAAGAGCCTGGTTCCGTTCTAAAGCTGATGCGGTGAACAAATGAAACCTGAACCCTATCCGCGGCGCCCGACCAGAGCCATCCGGGTGGGCCCGGTGGTCATAGGGGGCGGAGCTCCGATCGTCGTTCAGTCGATGACCAAGACCAGAACGGCTGATGTCCGGGCGACAGCAGCTCAAATCAAGAGGCTGGAGCGGGCTGGCTGCCGGCTGGTCAGGGTTGCTGTTCCGGATAAAGAAGATGCTCTGGCCATCAGGGAAGTAAAAAAAAGGATTTCAATTCCCGTCATTGCCGATATCCATTTCAACTCTCGCCTGGCCCTGCTGGCCCTGGAGGCAGGGGCTGACGGGTTGAGAATCAATCCCGGCACCATCGGTTCACAGGAAAAGCTAAAGGAAGTCGTCCGGCTGGCTGCTGAGCGGAAAGTGGCCATCCGGGTTGGAGTCAATTCCGGATCGCTGGAAAAAGACCTGCTGGCCAGATACGGTCAGGCAACGGCCGAAGCCCTGGTGGAAAGTGCCCTGCGGCAGGTCAGGCAGCTTGAAAACCTGGGCTTTTATGAAATCAAGATTTCTCTTAAAGCTTCGGATATCAAACGAACACTTGAAGCTTACCGGCTTCTGGCGGATAAGGTTGATTATCCTTTTCATGCCGGACTGACCGAAGCCGGCACCCTGCTCCGCGGGAGCATCAAATCGGCCGCCGGCCTGGCACTTCTCCTCAGCGAGGGGCTGGCCGATACCATCAGGGTGTCGCTGACGGCGCCACCGGAACGGGAAGTTGAGGTGGCCTATGAAATATTGAGGAGCCTGGGTCTGGAGAGCCGGGGGATAAATTTTGTCTCCTGCCCCGGGTGCGGGCGGACCGAAGTTGATATCAGAAGCCTGGCCACAGCGGTGGAAAAAAGATTATCCGGAGTGGAAGCTTCTCTGACTGTGGCCGTCATGGGCTGCCCGGTTAACGGTCCGGGCGAAGCCAGGGAAGCTGATGTCGGGGTGGCCTGCGGCCGGGGGACTGGCGTAATTTTCAAACGGGGTCGCATTGTTAACAAAGTATCTGAGTCTGAAATAGTGGATGCTCTGGTTCGGGAAGTTGAGAAGATGGCCGGGGAGCGCGGGATGGAAAGCTCCAGCTCAGCTGGTAAAAAGCCTGCGGAGGAATAGAGGGAATGAAAATTCGGGAGAAGAAAAGCGTCAGCCTGAATAAAGAAGTTTTGGCCAGATATCAGCGCCTGATAAAAATACTGAAATCATACGATGGCCTGCTGGTGGCATTCTCCGGGGGCGTTGACAGCAGCCTGCTGCTTAAAGCAGCTGTTGAGGCCGGAGGCAGAGTGCTGGCGGTTACTGTGGTCTCACCAATCTATCACCGGGAAGAAATAGAGGGGGCCAGAAAAATAGCCAGAAAACTCGGTGTTCGTTTTCTGGAGGTCGGGTCTGATGATTACCTCAAAGAAGAATTTAAGAGAAATGATCTCCTGCGCTGTTACCA
>CAZDZU010000250.1:0-214 GCA_964509995.1 uncultured Eubacteriales bacterium
CCGCCGATACCCTGGCCTACCAGGACATGGGCATAGCTCTGGGAGACCCCGACTTCAAGGGCGTTCAGCGAGACGGAGTTCCAGCCGGCGACCGCATATTTCGTATGCCTTATTTTGACCCCCAGGGCCGCATGACCATCCAGCAGTGGAACACCAAATCGCTCGGCGTTGATTATCGAATCGGGCCGCGCGAGACCAAACTGGAAACCTGTAC
>CAZDZU010000250.1:224-3327 GCA_964509995.1 uncultured Eubacteriales bacterium
GCCCTGAACGACCCGAACTTCAAGGGTGTTCAGCGGGACGGGGTGCCGGTCGGCGACCGTATTTTCAGGATGGCTTATTTTGACCCGCAGGGCCGCATGACCATCCAGCAGTGGAACACGAAATCCCAGGGGTGTCGATTACCGACTCGGCCCGCGTGAAACCAAAATAGAAACCTGCACCTTCAGAATTCCGGACACTGCCCCGCCCGGTCCTCTGACAGTCACCGCTGTCCTGAACTACCAGAAGCTGGTCAAGCCAGTGGCCGACTTTCTGGGAGTGCCGGCGGACGAATCAGAGATAATTGAAGTTAATCGGCATTCAACAACCATAAATATTGTTGATTGATAGATTTTTTAATTTACTGATTTGACTGGAGGTGGCGGTGGTAAAAAACTATAAACTCATCATTCTGTCTATATTCCTGTTGATTTTTCTGGCTTCGGAAGCTCTGGCCATACCGGCTTTCGCCCGGAAATATGGAATGAGCTGCAAAGTTTGCCATTCGCCTTTCCCCAAACTCAAACCCTACGGCGATGAATTTGCCGGTAACGGCTTCGTTATCAAAGACAAGGAAACACCGCGATATTATGTGGACACAGGCGACGGATTGCTCTCACTCTTGCGAGAAATTCCCATAGCCATCCGCTTTGATGGTTTTCTCCGCTTCAACAACGCCGGCGGCAAGGGACTGGATTTTTCTTCGCCCTTTGTGATTAAACTGCTCTCGGGCGGCGAAATCACCAAAAATATCTCTTACTATCTCTATTTCTTCTTCACCGAGCGGGGCGAAGTGGCTGGTCTGGAAGATGCCTTTATCATGCTTAACAACCTCTTCAAGACCGACCTTGATTTCTACATCGGCCAGTTTCAGGTCTCAGACCCCCTCTTCAAGCGAGAAATCCGCCTGACCTATGAGGATTACCAGATTTACCGGGTGCGGGTGGGTAATGCCCGGGCCAACCTCACCTACGACCGAGGGATAATGCTGACCTACGGATTTCCGACTGGAACGGACCTGGTCCTGGAAGTGGTCAACGGGCTGGGCCTTCTCCCGACTGACGATGTCGGGTCTTTTGACACCGACAGATACAAAAACTTCATGCTCCGTCTCTCCCAGGACCTCAGCAACAATCTGAGGGTGGGCGCCTTCGGCTATACCGGTAAAGAAAAACAGGGAGAGGCGGTCGACAGCCTGTGGATGCTCGGGGGCGATTTAACCCTATCCAGCCCCAAACTGGAAGTCAACCTGCAGTACGTAGAACGCCGGGATAACAATCCCTTCTTCTCTCCTGAGCCGGAAAAAATAGCCACCCGCGGCGGATTTGCCGAGCTGCTCTATTTTCCGAAGGGAGACGATTCCCGTTGGTATGCAGCCGGAATATTCAACTGGGTCGATTCCGGACAGCCGGAGTTGAAATACACAGCAGCCGGAGTTCATTACGGCTACCTGCTGAGAAGAAATATGCGGGCCACGGTTGAAGGAACTTATGTTTTCAGGAGCGACCTGCCAAAGCACTTCAGGCTGGGAGTTGGTCTGATTACCGCTTACTGAGAAGCCAGCTGAATTTTTACGACCTTAATTTTAATATTAAGAGGGATATTAAGGGGGCTGAGCTCTGTTAATTTTAGCCTCAGGCTTTATTATTTTCGGGCTGCTTATCGGGCAGCCTGAGCCGGTGCCCAGCCCGCGGTTTTCAGGAAAATTTCAGGTGGTCATTTTAATAATTGGTACGAAAGGAAAATACCGGACTCAGCTCAGGGGATTGCTCGGGGTGCCGCTCATGTTGGTCAGTTTTTCAATCTTATCGCTTATCCCCCGGTAAGTTGGGTTCCAGCTCTGGATTTCCCGGTAGATGGACAGGGCCCGCTCAACATCGCCCGACATCTCCAGGATCAGGCCCAGGTCGTACATCAGAGCAAAGTACTGATCAGAGCCCGGGGCTACCAGCTTGATGGCCCGGTTCATCCAGCGTTCGGCCTCCTCCATGTTACCCTTCAGCCGGTGGCAATTGCTGATCAGGTTCAAGCACTCGAGCAACTGATTTTTATCCCTGGATGCCAGATTGAACTCATCAATGGCTTCATCCAGCAATCCCTGCTCCATGAAAGCCAGGCCCAGCTGCATATGAATCTGGTAATCTTCTTCCGGTATCTTCTCCCGGATTCCTTTTCTGAAATCGCTGACTATGCTGCTCAGTTCTTTTTCGAACTGAATGGTCACTCCCTTCTTCTGCCGCAGGTATGTGGCCGAAATTATGGCCAGCTCGGCCCGGATGTTTTCATACAGGTCATAGTATTTCTTTTCCCGCCCGTCGGAGGTGATGATGGGTGCAATGCCGGTATCCCTGAAAATATCAAGTGGATTAACTTTATCTTCGCCGAGAATTTCCTCTTCAAAGGGAAGTCCGGTCTTCATGGTTTCCTTTTCCTGGGGCTTTCCCTTGGCCGGCCGGATTACCTGGGTCTCGATGACCGTAGCCTTTTCCACCTTCTTGATTAATTCCGATTCGCTGAGCTCGGTTTTAAGGTTGTCTATGTAATTGAGTTTTTGCTTGATCAACGGGTCGTTGGGATATTTCATCAACAGCCCTTCAACCACCCGCCGGGCCAGACGGGCCAGGCCTTCCTGGATGTAGACATCGGCCTGGGCCAGGCCAGCCTGGATCTCCTCTTCCTGTTCTCTGGAGGGCACCCAGGTATCATAGACGGCCTCTTCCTCATCTCCCAGCAACAGCTCTTTTTTCAGTTCCCGGTACTCTATGGCCAGCTTCTTGTCGGAAGGTTTTAGCTTCAGAAGTTCAGCGTAGTAAGAAATCATCCGGCTCTTTTCTCCGATCCTGTTGAGCTCGGCCAGAATGGCCCGGTCAACCTGTTCCAGCCTTCTGACGTCTTTGTTTTCCCGGAAGATGGCAGCCAGTTTTTCCATCGAGGGCAGATGGCCCTTGCGCACCGTCAGGATCAAACCGATCAGGCCGATGGCCTTGTCTTCCTTTCTCTTTTTTATATAACTGTCAATCAGCGGCTCAAAATACTCAAAAGCCCGGTCCACATCCCCCTGCCCCAGGTTGATCCTCCCCAGCCGGTACCGGGCATTGACATTCA
>CAZDZU010000251.1:0-3321 GCA_964509995.1 uncultured Eubacteriales bacterium
GAAATGACCCTAACTGGGTCCCGCCGCTTCTGTTTGAGGTCAGGCATAAGCTCGACCCCCGGAAAAATCCCTTCTTCGAGCATGCCGAGATGGAGCTGTTCCTGGCCAGGAAGGGCGGGCGGTTGGTCGGCCGGATTGCGGCCATCATCGACCACCGCCATAACGAGTACCACCGGGAGAAAGTGGTTTTCTTCGGGCTGTATGAGAGCCTGAACGACCTGGAAGTAGCCCGGGCCCTGCTGGATACGGTAGCCGGTTGGGGCAGAGAACGGGGAATGGAAATTCTTCGTGGCCCGATGAACCTGTCCATGAACGACGAATGCGCCTTTCTGCTGGAAGGTTTTGACCGGCCGCCAGTCGTCTTGATGCCCTACAACCCTCCTTACTACATTGAATTGATGGAGAAATCCGGGTTGACCAAAGCTAAGGATCTATATGCTTTCATAATGACCAGAGACCACGAAACCAGGGAAAAGGTCAGGGCGGTAATAGAAAAGGTCAGGAGCGGAACCTCCTTCAACCTGCGCCCGGTTAACATGAAGCAGATTAGCCAGGAAACCAGGAAAGTCGCTTATATATATAACCAGGCCTGGTCCAGAAACTGGGGTTTTGTACCCTGGACTGAAAAAGAAATGGACTTTATGGCCAGACGGCTCAAAGATTTTGCCGACCCGGAGCTGGTAATTTTTGCCCAGCATGAAGGAAGGGAAGTGGGCTTCGCCTTCGGGCTTCCCAATTATAATGAAATAATTAAGGACCTCGACGGCCGGCTTCTGCCCTTCGGAATTTTTCACCTGCTGTTCAAGCGGAAGAAGATTAAGGGAATGAGAGCAGTGGTCTTCGGGGTGCTGCCTCAGTTTCAGCATACCGGGCTGGCTTACCTTCTTTATGATGAACTGGAAAGGAGAGCCCGAGCCAAAGGGTATGAATGGGCGGAAACATCCTGGCAACTCGAAGACAATGAAGCCATTAATAGATTTACTGCCTCCATAGGTGGTAGAATATACAAGAAATACCGGATATATGAAAAAAGACTGATCTGAAGGCCAAAGGAGAAAAAGATGAAAGTTTATGAAGGCAAGCTGCAGGCGAAAGGATACAGGATAGGTATCGTCCTCAGCCGCTTCAACCAGTTTATTTCCGGACACCTGCTGGATGGAGCTCTGGAGGCTCTGAAAAAACTGGGGGCGGACGAGGCCAACCTGTCCGTTTACAAGGTTCCCGGCGCTTTTGAAATTCCGCTTGTGGCCAGGCAACTGGCCAGGAAAAAGCAGGTGGATGGTATTCTCTGTCTGGGGGTGCTGATCCGCGGGGAAACTCCTCATTTCGATTTTCTCAGCGCTGAAGTCACCAAGGGTCTGGCCCAGGTAGCCATGGAAGAGGGGCTGCCCGTTGCTTATGGTATTCTGACGGTCGAAACCCTGGAACAGGGCATAGAGAGGGCCGGAACCAAGGCCGGAAATAAGGGCTATAATGCAGCTATGGCTCTGGTAGAAATGCTGAACCTGATGCAGGATTCGAAGCTCAAATAAGATCCGGAAGAGATTTTTGCCCATGGGAAAAAGAAGAAAAGCCCGGGAGTGTGCTTTGCAGATTCTCTTTCAGCTGGAGTTCACCGGCGATGAGCTGCCTCTCGTCCTGAAGGATTACTGGTCCCGGCAGGCTGTTCCGGCCGAAACCAGAGAATATTGTGAGTGGCTGGTCAGGGGAATCTGCGAACACCAGGCCGAGGTGGACCGGACGATCCAGCAGGCTTCCAGGAACTGGAAGCTGGAGAGGATGGCCACAGTAGACCGGAACATCCTGAGGCTGGCCGTGTTTGAGATGCTTTTTGAAAAGAACCTGGCTCCGTCGATAATCATGGATGAAGCCATCGAGATAGCCAAAAAATATTCCGGGCAGGAAGCGGCCAATTTTGTCAATGGCATCCTGGACGGAGTCCATCACCGGCTTCACCAGGCCTCCGGCCCGGATAAGAGCTGAAGCGGTCTGACGGGCACAATTTCAAGAGGTGAGAAATGAGTGAACAGAAAAATAAGAACGACCACCAGCTGAGACTGGTTCAGGAAGAACTCAGCGATCAGGAACAGATCCGCCTGGAGAAGTGGCGAAAACTCAGAGAAAAAGGACTGGAGGTTTTTCCCCACCGGGCTGAGGTCAGTCATTCAGTTTTTCAGGCGGTCCGGGACTTTTCGCCTTTAAGCAAGGAAGAACTGGAAGCGAAGGAATACCGGGTGAAAGTCCCCGGCCGAATTCTGACCGTCCGCAAAATGGGTCGGGCCACCTTCTTTCATATAGGTGATTGCCACAGCCGTATTCAGGTATACCTTAGAGAAGATCAGGTGGGACCGGAAAATTATGAATTGTTTGACCTGTTCGACATAGGCGATTTGATACTGGTTGAAGGTCGCCTGTTCCGGACCAGGACCGGGGAGCTGACCGTACTGGCCGAAAAATTTGTTTTTCTGGCCAAATCCTTCCACCCGTTGCCTGAAAAATGGCATGGCCTGCAGGATGTGGAGCTACGCTACCGCAAACGCTACCTGGACCTGATCATGAGCCCCGAGTCGAGTGAAACCTTCCTGATAAGAAGCCGGATCGTCAGCAGTCTGCGGAAATTTTTTGATGACCGCGGCTTCCTGGAGGTGGAAACCCCGATGATGCAGGTCATTCCCGGAGGTGCCCTGGCCAGACCGTTCAAGACCTTTCACAATGCTCTGGGAATCGACCTTTTCCTGAGAATCGCTCCGGAACTCTACCTGAAGCGTCTGGTGGTCGGGGGACTGGAAAAAGTCTATGAGATCAACCGCAATTTCCGAAACGAGGGAGTTGATTCCCAGCACAACCCCGAGTTCACCATGCTGGAATTCTACCAGGCCTACATTGACTACCACCAGCTGATGGACCTGACCGAAGAACTCTTCGTGCATCTCGCCCGGGAAATTCACGGCCGGGAAGAATTCCCCTACGGCGAGGAAATCATTTCCTTTCGCCGGCCCTGGAAAAGGCTCAAATACCTGGAAGCCATTAAACAATACAGCGGACTGGCTCCAGCCAGATTCGACGACCCCGGGGCCCTGATCGAGTTTGCCGGCACTCTGACCCCGGACCGAAAACCGACCAGCTATGCCCGGGCCCTGGACGTCATTTTTGACAAGCTGGTCAAGGATAAAATTGTCCAGCCGACCTTCATCATCAACCCGCCCCGGGAAATTTCTCCCCTGGCCAAGGCCGACCCGGTTAACCCCGACGAAGCCAGTCGTTTTGAACTGATCATTGCCGGCATGGAAATTGCCAATGCCTTCTCCGAGCTGACCGACC
>CAZDZU010000252.1:0-3283 GCA_964509995.1 uncultured Eubacteriales bacterium
ACCCAAAACCGGTAAATCTGCCTGTCCAGCAGCCTGGCTTCAGTAGGGCCGCGGAACTTAAACTGCTCTGTTGGTGCTGGCTGCTTCTTCCGGCTGTCTTTAAGCCCGGGATTCCTGATTGTGACCCGGCAATTTTTTCTTTTTAATCAGCCCTTCGGTTCTCCTGATAGACAGACGGCATTGTTAACAAATGACCTGAAATAATTTAACTGTCTGATTCCAGGTCAATCCTTCTTTTCTTCTGCTTTTTCCCCGGCCGGTTTGTAATATCGGGAAACGTCTCTTTTTCCTCTGTCCAGGTAGGAGACGCCCCTGTCCATCCACCCGGGCCGGGGAGCGCCCTTGAGGTAATGGTCGAAGAATTCATCCAGGTGGATGGTCCAGTATTTCTGGTTTTCTCTCTGCCGCAGTCCGTGTTTTTCTCCATTAAAATTAAACATCCAGGCCTCTTTTCCCAGACGCCTCAGGGCGGTGAAGAATTCGATCCCCTGATACCAGGGCACGGCGTCGTCTTCGTCGTTGTGGATGGTCAGGTAAGGAGTTTTGACCCTTTCCACCCAGAAAATGGGGGAGTTCTCTATAAATTGAAGGGCTCTTTCCCAGGGGGGACCGCCGATGCGGCTCTGGGTTTTTTCGTACTGAAAAGCTCTCGACATGCCGGTGCCCCAGCGAATTCCACCATAGGCGCTGACCATGTTAGCCACGGCCGCTCCGGCCTCGCAGGCAGCGAAAATGTTGGTCCGGGTGATCAGATAGGTAATCTGATAACCTCCCCAGCTGTGTCCCTGGATGCCAATCCTTGCGGGGTCGATAAAACCCATGGCCACTACTGTTTCCACTGCCGGCACCACGCATTTTAGAGAGCTCAGGCCGGGATAACCGACTTCATAAACGATGTCCGGCATCAGGAGCACATAGCCGTTGGAAACATAACGGGTGAAATTGATGCTGGTTCCGGGGCCGGGGGGATAATAGCGATGCAGCTGGTCGCTCAGCCGCTCATAGATATAAACCATCAAGGGATATTTCTGTCCCGGGTCGAAATTCTCGGGCTTGATCAAAACTGCCTGAAGTTCCCTCCCGTCGGCGTTCAGGTACTTGATCAGCTCAGCCTTTCCCCAGAGATAGTTAGCCTGCTGCGGGTTGGCCTGACTGACTTTCTTCGCCTCTGAAAAATCAGGGCCGCTAACCCAGAGGTCAGGGAACTCTTCAAAAGTCTGAACGGTGAACACATATTTCTCTGCCTTTTTGGCTTTCTGCAGTCCACCGACCATCTTGTCCAGATAGAGAAGTTTTTCGGGCGACCCACCCCCGACCGGGTCCAGTCTGAAAAAGCCCGTGGCTTTGGTGGTTTCATTATTGCCAAGTAAAATGAGAGGTTTTTTCAGAGAGATAGACTTTTCTTCAGGGTCGAGGCGGAGATAGCGGAAGCCGGTTTTGTTCTCCCGGCCGTACTTACCGGTGAGAACCCGGGCCGAGCTGCCGTCAGGCTTGATTTCCCAGAGGTCGTAACGGTCATAAATGATGACCGAGGCGTCGTTTTCTGTCCATCCGGCCAGTCCATAAGCGGGGGGCTCGTTCGGAGTGTCCCATTCCTCGCGGAAGAAATTGACCCCGAGTTTTGAAGTCAGGTCAAACTTCTGACCGTCGGATAGCCGGTGGCTGAACCAGGCTTTTTTCTGGTCGTCATAAAAAACCAGATAATTGCCCCCGGGCGAGAAGGTAACAGAAGTGGGAAATTTCTCCAGGATCCGGGTTCTTTTCCCGGTCTTTATGTCCACCAGGTAGTAGTCGGCATAACCGCGGTCCCAGGAAATAAGCTGCCGGTAGGGCAGGGGATTAACTCCCAGGGCCTTCTGGCTGTCCTCCGAGAGACGGATTTCCGGGCAGTCAGAGGAAGCCAGGGCAACGATTTTCCTGTCCCTGGCGTTCAGATGGCAGACAGCCAGAAAACTTCTCTTCTTTTCCTCTTCGGCTCGCGCTTTCTGCATCGGCTGGAGCTCCGGGTCGGTCCAGCTCCAGATATCAACCTTGATGGCTTCCGGTGCCTCTTCCGGTTCCGGTTCTGGAACCGATGCGTAACCGAAAAATAAAAGACTGCCATCGCGCGAGAAAAAGGGATCGCGATTCTCGTTCGGGCTGTGGCCGGGCGGCAGAGCTGCTGTTTTTGGCCCCGCGACCTCGACCGCCGCCGTCATTTTTTCCTGCCACAGGTAAAGTTTATAGGGCGAGGCTTTTTCCTGATAGCTATCGCGGTCGCTCAAAAAAGCCAGCTTCTGCCCTTTGTGATCAAAAGCCAGCCGGGAATAATGTCCCTGGCCTTTCATCAGGGTCAGCGTCTGATCTGAGGCGGTCAGATAGATAAAGGCACCGTCATCCTCGGGCTTCTTGGAAGAAACGGCATAGGCCAGGTAGCGACCGTCCCTGGACCAGGTATATTCTGAAACTTCCTGAACGGAAAAAGTTTTCTGGGTTTCGAGATTTCTGACTACCAGTTCGGTCCCGGCCTCTTTTTTCTTCTCAGGCTTCTTTTCTTCCTTCTTTTCTTCTTTCTCGCCGGCCTTAGCTTCGGGTTCTTTCTTTTCAGCCGGTTTTACCTCGGCCAGTTGGGGCCTGGCTTCTTTTTTAGCCTCTCCAGTGGCTTTCTCGGGTTCTTTCTTCAGCGGGGGTTCAAGTAGATAGGCCACATATTTTCCGGACTCTTCGGGCAGCTTGAAGCTTTTAACCCGTTCGGCCGTGACCTGTTCTCCAGTCTGGAGGTTCACTATTCCCATGCCATTCTTCGGCTGTTCTTCTGGCTTTTTCTTTTCTTTTTTGGCCCGGTCCACTTCAGCCTTCGGCGGGACGATGGTATAAATCACGAATTTATCGTCAGCTGAGAAAACCGCCTCCCGGCCGCGGGGATAACGGGTTTCTTTCCCCGACTGAAGGTCCAGAACCACCAGTTCCGGGTCGCCTTCGCCGGGGACCAGGGAATAGATGAGCCAGCGACCGTCGCTGCTCAGTCTGGTCCCCTGGATTGATTTCCAGCTATCGTAAACATCGTAACTTACAGGCTTCTTTCCGCTCTGAGCTTTGGCCAGCGGCCAGAGAAGCAGCAGAACCAGAATCAGAATTAAAAGCTTCTTAGTTGAGTGTGAGGTAATCATAAGGGCCTCCCCGGATTAAATAATAAGAAAATAGCATGAGATACCTTTTTAACTGAGTAGCAAGGTCTGAGTCAACATAATTTTTCTTTCAGGCACAGACATAGTATCCAGGGTAAGGGTAGTATCTGGAGGCA
>CAZDZU010000253.1:0-3224 GCA_964509995.1 uncultured Eubacteriales bacterium
TCCAGGTGCAGCTCTCCCATTCCCTGGATGATGGTCTGGTTTGATTCGGGGTCGATGTAGACGCGGAAGGTGGGGTCTTCTTTTGTAAAACGATTGAGGGCCCTGGCCAGGCGGTCTGCCGATAGTTTGTCGGTGGCTTCTATGGCCAGAGAAATGACCGGTTCTGGAACAAAGATTGAAGTCATGGCATAGTTCAGCCCGGGCGAGCAGATGGTATCACCCGAAGCGCAGTCCACTCCAAACAGAGCGACGATGTCCCCAGCTCCAGAGCCTTCAATGTCCTCCATGTGGTCAGCGTGCATCCGGACCACCCGGCCGACCTTGAATCTCTGGCGCGACCTGGTGTTGTAGAGCTCGTCGCCTTTTCTCAGGCCACCCTGGTAAATCCTGATGTAGGTCAGCTGGCCGTAGGGTCCCTCTTCCAGCTTGAAAGCATAGGCCACGCAGGGCAGGGAAGGGTCGGCTTTGAGCACGACCGGCTTTTCTTCCTGGTCCAAATCCAGGGCGATATTTTCCACTTCCGAGGGGTCGGGCAGATAATTGACGACGGCGTCGAGCAGAAGCTGAACACCCTTGTTGCGGTAAGCAGAACCCATCAGAACCGGGGTGAACTCCCGGGCGATGGTTCCTTTTCTTATGGCCTTCAGAAGTAGCTCCTCGGTTACCCTGTCTTCCAGGATAGCTTCTGTCACTTCGTCGGAAAAAAGCGAGATAGCATCCAACAGCTCTTCCCGGTACTGCCAGGACAGGTCCTCGAGTTCAGGCGGAATTTCTTCTTCTCTGACCACCTCGCCGTTTGGCCCGTCGAAATAGTAAGCTTTCATCCTGATCAGGTCCACCAGTCCTTGGAATTTATCTTCCAGACCGACCGGGACCTGGAGCAGGGCGGCCCGCCTTCCGAGTTTATCGTTTATCTGGTCTTTTACCTTGAAAGGATTGGCCCCGATTCGGTCAAGCTTGTTGATGAAAGCTATGGCCGGGACGTTGTATCTCTTGAGCTGCTTGTCCACAGTCAGAGTCTGGGACTGGACCCCGCCGACTGAACACAGCACCAGGATGGCCCCGTCCAGCACCCGGAGCGACCTTTCCACCTCTATGGTGAAATCCACATGTCCCGGAGTATCGATGATGTTGACCGAATGTTCGTTCCAGGTGACATTGGTGGTAGCCGAGGTGATGGTGATGCCGCGCTCCCGCTCTAGCTCCATGTAATCCATGGTGGCTCCGCCGCCTTCTTTCCCTTTAACTTCATGAATGCGGTGGATTTTTTTGCAGTAATAGAGGATGCGCTCGGTGAGCGTCGTCTTGCCGGAATCAATATGGGCGCTGATCCCGATGTTCCGCATTCTCGGCAACGTTGCGTTCATAGAAAAAATCACCTTCGTTATAAAAATTGATTATTAAGCCCTTAATGGTGAGCAATAAGATGTATTATCGCTACTTGCCCGCTTATTTTACCACAGGCTGTTAAAAAATCCAGAGCCGGCCTCATGGTTGGCCGGACTGGGCTTCTTTTTCCAGCCGGCTGTGGCGGCGGCCGTAGAAAAAGAATATGGTCAGCCCCAGGATCAGCCAGATGATGAACCTTTCCCAGGCAGTCCGCGGCAGGCTGATCACCAGATAGGCACAGAGCATGGCTCCCAGGCCCGGTAGATATGGAAACATGGGTACCTTGAACGGACGGCGATAATCGGGTCGTTTATAACGCAGCATAATAACACCGGAGCAGACGATGATGAAGGCGAAAAGAGTTCCGATGGAGACCAGCTCGGAAGATACATTGATCGGCGTCAGGCCAGCAGCTACGGCTACTATTCCACCAGTCACCAGGGTGGTAGCGACGGGGGTCTTATACTTGTGGTGGACCCTGGAAAAGGCCGCAGGCAGGAGGCCGTCGCGGGACATAGCAAAAAAGATTCGCGGCTGTCCCATGAGCAGAACCAGAAGGACAGAAGTAATGCCGGCCAGGGCTCCGACACTAATGATCATGGAAGCCCAGGGCTTATTCAGTTCATTCAACACCAGTGCCACCGGGTCGGCCACGCCGAGTTTTGTGTAATAAACAACCCCGGTCATGATGGCCGAAACGGCCATATAAAGGATGGTCGCCACCAGCAACGAGCCCATGATTCCGATGGGCATATCTTTCTGGGGATTGACCGTCTCTTCGGCCACTGTGGAAACGGCATCAAAACCAACAAAAGCCAGGAAGACGATAGCGGCCGAAGTCATAATTCCGCTAAAACCGAAGGGCATGAACGGCTTCCAGTTTTCTGGATTGACATGGGGCGCGGCCATGACAATGAAAAACAGAATTATCACTATCTTGACAATGACGATGATCATATTAGTCCGGGAACTCTCTTTAACTCCTCTGATCAGCAACAGGGTCAGCAGCACCACAATCAGCATGGCCGGAATATTGATAATGCCCGGGGTCTTATCCCAGGGAGAGGCAACCCACTGCTGGGGCAGCTTCAACCCGAGGTTGTTCAGCAGGTTGACAAAATAGGCAGACCAGCCGGTGCTGACCAGGACCGCAGCCACCATGTATTCCAGGATCAGATCCCAGCCGATTATCCAGCCGGGAAGTTCACCCAGGGTGGCATAACCGTAAGTGTAGGCTGACCCGGAGACAGGAATCATGGCGGCCAGTTCAGCGTAACAAAGGGCAGAGCAGGCGCAGGCCAGGGCCGCAATGCCAAATGACAGGATGATTCCCGGTCCTGAATGGTTGGCCGCCTGGACCCCCGGGAGAACAAAAATGCCCACTCCGATGATGCAACCTATGCCAATGGCCACCAGGTCCCAGGACCGGAGGGCTTTTTTCAGGGAATGGCCAGCTTCGGTGGTTTCGGCCAGCAATTCCTGGATGGGCTTGGTTCGGAACAATGACCCGGACATACAACTCCTCCAGCAAAAAATAAGAACTCCTTATAACATACCAGTTGAAAGCGGTCAATCTTGAGACCAGAAATCTTTCCGGAAAAGTTGAAATTTGGCGGAGATTGATATAAATTAATGCCTAATTATTTTGAGCCCATAATAAAAGGCAATAATAATGAAATTTTTTCTTCCCAAGGAACCAGCTTTTGCCCAGCATTTCAGCGAGCTTTCGGTATGTCTGACCGAAATTACCGATGTCTTTAACGATTTTGCCCACAATTTCAATTCCTCGGCTCATTACTGGGAAAGAGCCAAGCAGATCGAACATAAAGCCGACC
>CAZDZU010000254.1:0-3214 GCA_964509995.1 uncultured Eubacteriales bacterium
ACCTCCGGGAAATAAAGCGGGGAAGTTAAAAGATCCGGTTAGTTTGCTGTCCTTACCGGTTATCGTTTTTCTGGCCTCTGTCAGCGAATAATTCTGCCACGCTGCCCGCAATTTCCCGAACATTTCCGGATAGCCCCGACTCTGAGTTAAACAAAAATTATATTCCGGTTATATTATTTTGTTGTCTTCTGTTAAAATGAGCGCGGGGAAAAGATGCATTATGAAGTCATAGTGATAGGCGCCGGTCTGGGCGGTCTGACCTGTGCCGCTTCGCTGGCCAGGAAGGGGGTCAGAGTCCTGGTTCTGGAAAAGGATCCGCATCCCGGTGGTACCAGCTATGTTTTCCGGCGCGGGGATTACCATTTCCCGATGGGCCCTTTAGCTTTCAGCTATCCCGGCTACGTCAGCAGCCTGCTGTCTTTCCTGGGAATAAGAGAGCCCCTGGAATTCAGGCGAAATCATTTTCAATTGATCACCCCCGTCATGGACCTTGTCTATTCCAGGCCGCCGGCCGAGCTTCGCGAGGAACTGACCAGAATTTTCCCGCTGGAAAAAAGAGGTTTGAAGAGAATCTTTCAGGAGCTCCGCCCGGCCATGAAACTGATCCACGATGTATATCTGTGGTGTCCGGACTATCTGCCCCGGCAGCTGAACATCGTTCAGGAAAAGCTGGTTAAATCAGAATATTCAGAAAGCAGAAGAACCAGGCTGGAGAGTTTTGCTAAAACCAGCTCCGACAAATTCCTCCGGAAGCACCTGAAAAACACTCACCTCATCAACTTCCTGGGCTCGATGGGCACGGCTGCACCCTCGATGTCATTTCTGACACTGGCCACAATGTGGCACATAATGTCGGTCGAAGGGATCTGGTATCCCTCCCTGGGAATACACGGAATCAGCGACCGGCTGGCGCAAGTTGTTAAGGAGGCGGGCGGCGAATTATGCTTCGGTCTGCCGGCAAAAAAAATTGTTATGGAAAACGGGCGGGTTAAAGGAGTGATAACAGAGGATGATAGCCTCGTCGGGGCAGACTGGGTGGTCTCCAACGCCGACTACAAGACCACTTTCCTGGAACTCATGGACCCGGGCCTGGCCGGAGAAGATTTCATAGAAAAGATCAAAGCGGTTCCTTACACCGGGTCTGAGTTGTGCGTTTATCTCGGCCTTAACCCTGACCGGTGCGATTTCAGCCGGATGCGGGCCACGCATCTATTTTATAGCCCGGCAAATACCCGGAAGGTCATAGACACAACTGACGCCTTGAAGCTGGAGAGCGGGGAAATAGAAATCTGCCGCTGGACTGACAATGAACCGCGTCAGGCTCCGGGAGGATACATCGGGCTGGTGCTCAGGGCCGGGCTTGATTACCAGCATTTTGCTCATTTCCGGACAGGAGAGAAAAAGAGAGTGCCAGAATATAAAGCCCACAAGACAGCTCTGGCCCTGAAGCTGGTTAAAATGGCCGAGGAAGTGCTGCCGGGTCTGAGTGAAGCCATAGAACTGATGGAAGTGGCCACCCCGTTAACCTACCGGGACTGGGGACACCGGTACCGGGGGTCGATTGCCGGCTGGAGCTGGAGCGGCGCCGGGGCTGAAATATTCGGCCGGAAACTGCTGGTAGAAACGCCAATCAAAAATCTGCTGATGGTCGGCATCTATGCAACCAGCGAACTGTTTATGGGCGGGGTGCCAACTGCTATGAGAACCGGCGAGTTAGCCTCCCAGCTGATTCATTTCAAATAAGAAAGTAGGCCGCTTCTACAAGCTTAAAATCGGATTACAAATAAGATTCGTATAATAGCTGCTCACTGATTCTTTTCATATATCAATAAATAACTGTGACTAATCTGAAGATATTTCGATTCAATATTTTCTGAAACGATGCGAGTATAAGTCGTCATTTGTTTTAAATCGTATTTTTCATTTTCTGAAGTTACAATAATTATTTCTTTCAACCAGAGGGGCTCATTTTTTAATATTTCGATTATTGATTTCGCAAGAGGAATAATTCTTCCCCGAATTCTCACGTCCCTGGTTCCAATAGCAAGAAAGCCTTTTGTTCTAAGAGAGTTTACTAATTCCTTAACTAATATAGCTGTTTTTTCTAAATAATTCTCAACTTCAAAATCAAGACTCTCTTCAAGGCCCAGGGAATCAATCCATACGAAATTATAGTAATCTTTCCTGAATTGCTGGTTCTTAGTCTTCTTACACTTCAATGTTTGGCTAATAGAAATTTTTAGGTAAGCACCATTGGAGGCGTACCTATGTATCAGATTCTGAGATAATAGTTCATTCTTTTTTTCCTGAGGGAACACCCATACTGTGGTTGTTTCTAAAGGTTGAACTATTCCCTTTTTTTGTAGTTGTCCCTTGACAAAATTTAATGAAACTTTCTTTTCAGATAACTGGGTGCGCTTGAAGGTTCTGTCTGGTTTTTCAAAGACAGGCAGATATTCATGAGCAAGAAGAAGAAAATTGTTTTTTATACTCTTGTCATGCCAGAAGCCTGTGGTCTTACAGTTATGCTGTCTTTTAATTATCAATTCTCTTAATTCAAAACCTGTTTTAAGGTAAACATCGATTAACCAGAAACCAAGTGGGATTACATGTCTTTTTCTTCTGGTATCTCCTATCAATAAAGCACACTTTCTGCCAGGCTTTAATACTCTAAAGCTTTCAGCGGCGACTTTTTCCATCTCTTTTAAGAAATCCTCTATATCGAGAAATGAAAGGTCCGCCCCATCATTGTCAGTGTAGTGAATAATATTGGCATAGGGAGGGTGGGTGCAGATTAGATCAACAGAATTATCACCAATCCAAGATAAGTTTCTGGCATCCTTAACACAAAGTTGAGGCTCATAAGTCTCCTTTATTGAATCTTCTGGAAACTTAAGTGTATTAATCTGAAAATCAAGGTTTTCTTTCGCCAGCTCTATTGCTTTAGAATTTATATCAGAAGCAATACACCGTCTGCCAAGAAGCTTACATTCAATGGCCGTAGTGCCCCCACCACAAAACATATCAAGCACCAAATCGCCTGGATTAGAATATCGAAGTATTATATTTCTTGGTATATAAGGTGAATAATTTCCGCGATATTCTCCGCTATGTGTAGCCCAGTTTCCTCTTTGCTTAAAACTCCAAACAGAACTTTGTTGTAGAAAAAAATCTGGAGGCTCTAAATACTTGATACTTTTATTCTTGTTGATAT
>CAZDZU010000255.1:0-493 GCA_964509995.1 uncultured Eubacteriales bacterium
GGATGTCCTGCTCGGTGGGCATGAAGATTAATATATCGCCGGGCGGTTTTTCTCTTTTTATGAAGCTCACTGCTTCCACCGCCAGGTCGACATAATCCGGCTCTTCCTTCTTCTGGCGCTGGGATTCGGGCTCAAAACACATCACTTCCACCGGGTACATCCGCCCGCTGACCTTGAAGAGGGGTGGGTTGTTGAAGGCCTTCATAAACTTCTCGACTTCCAGGGTGGCCGAGGTGATTATAAGCTTGAGCTCCTGGCGTCTTTCGAGGAGCCGGCGGCAGAGGCCTATTAAGAAATCAATATTCAGACTTCGTTCGTGAGCTTCATCAATGATGATGGTATCGTATTCGGTGAGAAGCCGGTCACCCTGAGTTTCGGCCAGCAGCAGGCCATCGGTCAGAATTTTAATGTAAGCCCCGGGCGCGGTGCGGTCCTGAAAGCGAATTTTGTAGCCGACGGCTTTGCCCGGGGGCTGGCCGAGTTCTTCGGAGAT
>CAZDZU010000255.1:503-3208 GCA_964509995.1 uncultured Eubacteriales bacterium
GAGATCCTCTGGGCAATGGTTATGGCTGCGATCCGCCGGGGCTGGGTACAGGCGATTTTGCCGGCCAGGCCGCCTCCGGCGTCGAGACACATCTTGGGAAGCTGGGTGCTCTTGCCGCAGCCGGTCTCACCGCTGACGATGACTACCCGGTTTTCACGGATGGCCCGGACGATTTCCTGCCGGTGCCGGGTTATGGGCAGCTCGCGGGGATAGGACAGACGAGGCCTTTTTCGCAGGCGGGACTGCTTTTCCCCGGCTGATTTCTCCAGGCGCTGTTTGAACTTAAGTAAGAGCTCTTCCGCCCGGCCCGGGTTTTTTCGTGGCAGGTTTGAAGAGAGAAGATGCACCAGACTCTCTCTGACCTGGTATGAATCCCGGAGCATGGCTTCGGGCAGAAGCCTGGAGATTTCGTCCCTCAGAGCCAGAAGCCGGTTTCGTTCTGGCCGGGCCTGTTCCTTCCGGGTTTCTCCGGTGTGTTCTTTGCCCATCTTATGCCGTCTTTCAGCATTCAGATTTTATCTTATTTTTATCTTAACTGATATAGACACCGAAGATGAAGAATCGACGGTTCAAACAGCCGGACTCATTTTGTCTGCCTGGAAAAAATGAAATGAACTCTGACTGGATAGTTCGGAGGGAAAAATCTGGAGCTGGAAGAGAGTTAAGGCGGGAAGGAAGAAGACAATGAATTCCCGGAGCTAAAATGGCCAGGTATACTTCTCGCCTTTTCCCGTCTTATATCCGGGGTCGATGATGGGAGTCAGGTTTATGAAGAATGGAGCCCGGGGTGAACGTCTGGTTTGGATAAGATATTTTAAGAATTTAAGAGTCTGTGGCTAGCTAATCTAATAATATAAAAATTTCTGAAACCGGGCCGGTGTCTGTTTGTTCTTCGCCAGGCGGATAGGGGCAGACTGCTCCCCGCTCTGTTATTCTCCCGGTCAGTAAATCGTGTCGGCGCAGGTTCTGTCTACTGTCTGGACGAGCCCGGTTTCGCAATAATCGGCGTAAGGGTACATTATGGAAGTGGTACAGTCGTTGTGGTCAAGACCGATGGCATGCCCGAATTCGTGGGCGGCAATGACGCTCAGGTAGAATCCGCCGTTGCAGTTGCTGGTGCAGGAATTGTTAAAGCTGAAATACTTCCAGCCGTCGTAGAACATCATGTCGAATTCGATGATAGTCCCGGTCGTGCGGTTATACCAGGTATAGGTGACGGCGATAGTGCTTCCGCCTTTAGCCTTGCGGAAGAAGACGATGTTGTTGTAATCCTGCTTGACCTTGGTTGCGGAGGTTGTGCCGCCTATGACCAGGCTGAAAACGGGTTGCCAGTCTCCCGCTCCCCGGTCGATTTCTGAGTAAGTGCAGCTTGAAGTCATATCATTGCAATTCGGGTTAAGATAGAAGGTGGCGGTCGTTGAGGGCCATCGGGCGAAAGTGGCGCAGCAGTCGGTTGCCGGTTTGGCTTCCGGCTTTACCTTTTCCTGCTTGAGCAGTTTATACACGGCATTAAGCTTTTTCAGATAAAGTCTGTGGACCTGTCCTTTTTTGAAGACTGGAGTGTTGGAAACCCGCAGCCCGAGGTCGTCAACCTCCCCGCCTTCCACCGAAAAGGAAACGAATTTTTCGGCCCGGCCTTTGAGCTCCCTGTCCACCCTGACCCTCACCCGGCTGAAAATCAGGTAGTCGCCGTATTCGTTGTAATCATAGTAGCCGACAACGTCGGCCACCTCGCCGACCAGGATATGGGTGGCTTCTTCCTGGTCTCTGACCGTCTTATCGGCCAGTCCGGGGAAAGTGGCAAGAAAAATAAAAATAAACAGCAGGATGATGAGCTTTTTCATGATGCTTCCCTCCTTCCAGGTTTCCTATAATCCTTTCTGCCGGCACAAGTCCAGAAATTTCCGTGGACTGTGGAGTGATACCGAAAGCGTCCCGGAAGACCGGGTCCGGGTCTGAAAGAAATTTTTTACCCGTCTTTCCCGGTCGCGGGAGCTTCTTCTATCCGGGAGAGCTCGAAAGCATCAGCGTTGATCAGGTTATTCATATGATTGAAAATGGCGCCGGGTGCCGGTCGTTGAGACCTTAAATGAATATTAAACTTCCTTTACCTTCCGGAGTTTCTGTTTCTGGCCGGCCGATAGATGATAAGGGCGGGTAGGCTGATCAGATTTTTCTTTCTGCCGGTCGTGAGGCGATTCTGAGAATCACAGCCAGCAGAAGTACAAACAGGGCCGCAACGGCTGCCGTTTCCACTGCCCGGTCGGCCGAGGCAGTGTCCTGGACTCTTTTATAAAGGATTCCCGACAGGGCCCAGATAGCGGTCAACCCGAAAAGCAAATCCCGTTTCCTGAGGATGAAAATCAGGGTCAGGATGGTAATGACGGCCAGCACCAGCACGGTCCAGAACTGCGGACTGAGCCCGAAACCATTCCAGCGGTAGCCGACGAGAACGGCGGTGGTATTGGCCACCGTGGCTACACTTATCCAGGCCAGGTAAAGGCTGAAGGGCAGCCGGGCCGGGAAGCGGTCGCGGCGGATTTCTTCGTATGGGCGGCGGCTCAGCCGCTGGTAGATTATTACGAGTAACGCCAGCAAGGTGAGCATAATAAGCAACGACAGGATAAGCTGTTCGTAATGCCAGGCGAATATCCAGCCGGCGTTGGCCAGACAGGTCAGAAAAAAATACGGTCCGATGGCCTTGA
>CAZDZU010000256.1:0-3207 GCA_964509995.1 uncultured Eubacteriales bacterium
GCCGATAACGGGTCGGCAGCCATTTCGCCGCAGACGGTTACTTCTTTGCCCTGGCCATTGACAGTCTTTATCACCCGGTCGAGCAACCTGAGGACAGCCGGGTGATGGGGCTTGAAAAGATAGGACACTGATTCGTTTCCCCTGTCGACCGCCAGGTAATACTGAATTAAGTCGTTGGTACCGATGCTGACGTAATCTACTTCCTTGATGATGCTCTCGATCAGCACCGCCGCCGCCGGAACCTCAATCATCACTCCGACCGGAATATTTTCGTCAAAGGGAATTTTCTTTTCTTTTAGCTCCGCTTTTATTTCCTCGACGATGCGCTTCAGTTCTATGACCTCTTCCACCTCGGTGATCATGGGCACCATCAACCGGACGTTCTTTCTGGTGCTGGCCTTGAGAATGGCCCTGATCTGGGTCCGGAAAAATTCCCGGTTTTTCAGGGAAAAGCGGATGGCCCGTAATCCCAGAGCCGGGTTGGGTTCTTTTTCGATGTTAAGCTGGGGCAGACTTTTCTCTCCGCCTATGTCAATGGTCCTGATGTAGACCGGGCGGGGGTGAGTGCTGGCAGCCATCTTCTGGTAGACGGACAGGTGGTCTTCTTCCGAAGGCAGATTCGGACGCTGCAGGTAGATAAACTCTGACCGGAAGAGGCCGATTCCTTCGGCTCCATAAGAAAAGGCCGCCTCAACTTCCTCCGGCAGCTCAATATTAGCCAGCGGCTTGAATCTGACACCGTCCAGAGTTTCCGGCTTGAGCCTGGCAATCTTCCTTAGCTCTCGCTGATAGACCTCGTATCTTTCTTTCTTGCTCTGGAATTCTCTCCTCACGGCCGGGGTGGGGTTTACGATAACCTCACCGTCGGTTCCGTCGACGATGATAAAATCTCCGCTCTTAACCTGCAGGCTGATATCATGCAGACCGACTACGGCCGGTATGCCCAGCGACCTGGCCAGAATGGCGGTGTGCGAGGTCTGGCCACCCATGTCCAGAGCAATCCCGATGATTTTCTTGCGGCTGATGTTCAGGGCGACTTCGGAGGGCAGAAGTTCGTGAGCCACCAGTACTGTCGGCTTATCGGAATCCTCCTTTTTGTCACGTTTCCTTTCCAGGTTCCGGTAAATCCGGGCCAGGACATCCGACAGGTCAGTTTTCCTCTGCTGGAAATATTCATCGCTCAGAGAATCAAACAGGGTTTGAAAGTGGGTGTTGACCCGGGAAATTGCCCATTCCGACCGGACCTTCTCTTCCTTAATGATTTTTTCCAGGTTGCCGATAAGCATCTGGTCGTCAAGCATCATCAGGTGAGCGTCAAAAATGAAGGCCTGCTCGTCGCCTATTCTCTCCCGCACATGCTCCTTCAGCTCGGTCAATTCCTGTCTGGTCCGGTCCAGGGCTCGCTGCAGCCTCTTTAATTCTTCTTCCACCTGACGGTCGCTGATCGGTTCCCGTCTGGAGGTGAAAACCACCCGTTCAGACAGTGAGGCTTCCCCCATGGCAATGCCGGGCGAAACCCCGAGACCGCGCAAACGGATAATTTCCATGCTATTCTTCTTCGCCAAACCTGTTGTTTATGAGGTCGCAGAGAGCCTTCATGGCCTGAGCCTCGTCGCGACCGTTGACCACCAGCCTGATCGGCGTCCCCTGGGAGGCGGCCAGGGTCAGGATACCCAGGATGCTCTTGCCGTCAACCTCATTGCTGTACTTGATGATTTTCACCGAAGCGCTGTAACGGTTAGCCAGATTGACAAACTTAACCGCTGCCCTGGCGTGCAGTCCTAATTTATTCTTTATGACAATTTTCTTTTCAATCATGGCCGTCCGGTTTTATTTTGACCTGGAATTCAGAAGGGCGCTGGCCAGATGGATGTTTTTCTTGCCCTGCTCGGCTACCTTCCTGGCCACATCCTTCAGGTTGTTGCTCCGCTGCAGGGAAACGAACTTGATCAGCATCGGCAGGTTTACTCCGGTTATTATTTCAATCCTGTTCTCGGTCAGAAAGCTGAAACTCAGATTGGAGGGAGTACCGCCAAACATATCGGTAAAGATGATCACCCCGTTTTTCTGGTCGACCTTCTTCAGGCTCTGGTTTATTTTCTTTTTGGATTCTTCCACGTCATCATACCAGCCTATGGAGATGGGTTCGATGTTGGGAGCCTCTCCCAGGATTATGGTCAGGGCATTGAGCAGCTCTTCGGCCAGCCGCCCATGGGATACAATAACTCCGCCGATCATGGACACCGCCCGGATAAAATTTCCTGTATATTTTAACCGATTCGGCCCTACTTATAAATATCCCGGTGAATTATTTTTACGGCCTGTTTTTTAGCCTTCAGGTGGTTCTTCAGAGCTTCGGCAATGACGACCGAGCGGTGCCGGCCGCCTGTGCAGCCGACCGAAATGGTTAGCGTGCTCTTGCCCTCCTTCAGGAATCCAGGCAGAAGGTGGTCGACGAAACCGAAGAGTCTGTCCAGGAAAGCCCTGGTTTCTTCAGAGTTCAGGACAAAATCGCGAACTTTTTTGCTGCGGCCGTCGAGAGGTCGCAGGTTGTCCAGATAATAGGGGTTGGGTAGAAATCTGGTATCAAACACCAGGTCAGAATCCAGGGGCAAACCGTGTTTATAACCGAAGCTAACCACATAGACCTGAAGGTAGCGCTGTTTCTTCCTCAAAATCCGGTCGAAAATCTGCTCCTTGAGCTGTGACATTGTCAGACCGGTGGTGTCGATCACCTCATCAGCCATATCCCTGATCGGAGCCAGTTTCCTTCTCTCCATCCTCACTCCGGACAGGACAGATTTGTTTCGGGCCAGCGGATGGGGGCGACGGCTCTCGCTGAACCTCTTGACCAGGGATTCATCGGTCGCTTCCAGGAAAATGAGAAATGGCTTGACCTTCAACTGCCTGACAATATCCGGGAATTCGGTCAGAAACCTGGGCTCCCGGATATCAACCACCAGAGCCATCCGTTCGATCTCCACCTTTTTTCTCAGCCACAGATCCACCAGTTCAGGTATTAATTTGGCCGGCAGGTTGTCGACGCAATAATAACCCATATCCTCCAGAAACCGGCTGACCACCGTCTTGCCGGAACCGGACAGACCGGTGACCACGATAAAGTCGGTGCCTTTACGATGATTTTTCATTTTTCCTGGCCAGTTTCTTTTCCAGCCGCCGGACGATGTCCTGAGCAGCCTGATAACC
>CAZDZU010000257.1:0-3193 GCA_964509995.1 uncultured Eubacteriales bacterium
CTTAAATTATTTAAGGTCATTCAGCCATCGCCGGAGGAAATTAGCCTTTTTATCGAAGGTGCGAGAAATCAACTCTTTAAACTGACTCTGGTCTTCGAGAAAACGGGAGAAAAATTCTGGTTAAAAGCACTCACCGTCGATGAGGCCGGGCCGGAAGACTTGGCCCCTCCCCTGCCTCCGATGGCGCCGGCGGAAGCGCTCAAGGCTATTGAGCAACAGATAGAAAAAGCCGTTCAGGAAGACCGTTTCTCTGGCGTGGTGCTGATCGCCCGGCATTTCCAGCCGATTTTCTTAAAGTCATATGGTTTCGCCAGCAAAGAATTTAATGTGCCGAATAGAACCGATACCCGCTTCAATCTCGGTTCAATCAATAAAATTTTTACCAGGATAGCCATCGGACAGCTGGCGGAGCAGGGCCGGCTCAGGCTTGACGATAAGCTTGGAAAGTTTCTGCCGGATTACCCGAACGCCGAAGCCAGAGAAAAAATAACCGTTCGCCATCTGGTTAACATGTCTTCCGGAATCGGAGATTTCTTCGGCCCGGAATTTGATAAGACACCGAAGAATTTCCTCCGGCACAACCGCGATTACCTGAAGCTCTTTGCTCACAAACCGCTGGCTTTCGAGCCGGGAACAAAAGAGATGTACTCCAACGGCGGCTATGTGGTACTCGGGGAGATCATAAGCGCGGCCTCCGGTCTTGATTATTACGAATTTATAAATCGTAACATTCTTGAGCTGGCCGGGATGAAGGACAGCTACTGGTTTGAGGCGGATGCCGTGGTGAAAAACGTAGCCGATGGTTATACCAGACAGATTGAAGAAAGAAATGAACTCGATAAAAATCCTGCCGCGGCTCCTGAAAAAACTCAGAAAGCTGGAATTGAACCAAGAATAGAAAAGAAAGAAACGCCGGCTGAAGTAACCGGGAGGGAAGCTTCAGGAGAGCAAAAGGTCGAAAAGGCCGCGCCGGTCTGGCGACGAAATATCTACACCAGACCGGCCAGGGGCAGCGCTGCCGGGGGTGGCTACGCTACGGCCGAAGACCTGCTGCGCTTTGCCAGGGCTCTTTTTGAAAATCGCCTCCTTACCGAAGCCTGGACTGACTGGGTTTTCAGCGGTATTGAGCCAGCTGTACCCGCAGGAAAAGCGACCGGCGAGAAAGCAGAACTCACAGGCAGAGATAATACAGGGACCATAGCTAATGATAATGGTTCTCAACCGGAAACCAGGGCAGGAAAGACTTTAGTAAAATCGCCGGACTCTACTGCTCAAGGCCTGACATCCGGAGATATGAATGAAAAACAGAACCTTCCAGTTAAACCAGACCGCAGCCGCTGGAACTTAGCGATTGCCGGCGGTGCGCCTGGCATCAACGCCGTTCTGGAATTTGAGGCCGCCACCGGCTATACGATAATTGTGCTATCCAATTACGACCCGCCGGCAGCCCTGCAGATTTCGCGGATGATCCGCCGTCATATTAAGGCAGTTAGCTCCTGAAAATCGTATTCTCTGGTCCCTTCAATAAATCAGTAAATTGAGCCGGTGGAGGAAGAGAGATTTCCTGAAACAGCCGAAATGCTGTAAGCCAGTCCCCCGCTTCCCTGCCAGGTAACAAGATTGAAATACCCGCCGGCTGTAATTTTGTACACAGGAATGTTCGTAAAGGTCAGGGGGACTCCTGATTGACAGACCTCAGGCATCTTATCAGCGAGCAAAAAATAAACCGCGCTTCTACCCACAACGCCAGCCGAACCGTCAGGCTCGACCAGCAGAGCGGTAGCTTCATTGATCCCTATCCCACGGGCTTCCAGAGCCCAACCATCTTTGATAATCCTTGCCAGGAAAACTATCAACCTTCCCATTCGATCTCTGGCGAGAAAATGACTGTCGGTAATCACTCGCTGCAACACTGGAATGTTCAGAAAATTTCTCTCCAGTGTCACATAAGAATGGTAAGGATTGGACAGAGCCTCGGATGAATAAACAGTTCCCCGGTAAGCCGCAAATATAAACTCGCCCAGAACAGCCAGACCGGCGCTGGTGCCTCCGATGACAGCGCCGCGACTTATGGCATAATTTATAGCTTCATTCAAGGGAGTACCCTTCCAGAAATTCATATAATCAGATTGATCGCCTCCGGCAATAAAAATCGCTTCTGCCTTTCTGACTTTATCCACCACAAACTGATCCGACGCACCGCGACGGCTGTAAACCACCAGGGTCTCCACAGAATCCACCTGGCCCAGATTGTAGATGTAAGGATTATAGCCATCCCCTCCGCTGGCCCTGAGAACCACAAAATCTCCGCCGCCGCTTCTCTGAATCATCCAGCGAAAAGCTTCATCCACATCGGAGCCTCCACCCATCAGCACATATCCCGGATTGGTGGCAGGGGTTACATCTTCAGTATTGCCGATATGATAATAAGAATATCCTTTATCTTCCGGTGGAACCGGACCTGTGGGACCGGTCTTCTTGCAGGCTGATAAAATCAAACCGAGAAAAATTATCATCAACAAAGGTAAAAAAACTGTCCGGCGAAAATATAAGAAACGCACGGCAGGGTAATAAGTTTGCCTGTTAGAAAGAGTGGCAGTTTTATCCATCATTCCATTTACTCCCTGCTCAAGACATCTATTTAATATGTTATAGCTAAAAAATTAACAAAGGCAAACCGCACATGGTATCTTATCAGCCGAAAGATGGTTGATGATTTATTGTCCTCTGACTTTAAGGTAAAATAATCGCATGAAAAATAAACAAAGAGTTCTGGTGCTTTTCTGCGGCGGGACTATTGTTATGGAAGAAAAAGGAGACGGCTCGCTGGCTGTCCCTGGGAGTGAAGATTCGGCAGTTAAGACACTCAGGGAAGTGGAACCAAAACTTTCCGCGATTGCCGATTACAACATAGAATTCATCGCTAACATCGACAGCACCAACATAACTCCGGCCGACTGGGATCGGATTCTTCTCTGCCTCAAGGAAAATTACCGGCGTTATGACGGATTTGTTCTGACTCACGGCACCGATACCATGGCTTATACCGCGGCGGCCCTGAGCGTTTCCATCAAAGGACTGGGCAAACCGATTGTTCTCACGGGCAGCCAGATTCCAGCGATCAAAATTGAAAGCGATGCCCGGAGAAATCTGGTCAATGCTTTTAAATTAGCTACCATGGACTATGCTGGTG
>CAZDZU010000258.1:0-3172 GCA_964509995.1 uncultured Eubacteriales bacterium
ATTTCCTCAGCCGGGGCACTGCGCTGCTGGGGGAAGATGTTTATCTTGGTGGCGGCTATGACCCTATCCATCACTTTAAGCTCTTCCACCAGCACCCGCCCGACCATCTCTTCGTTCCGCCCGCGCTGGTAGACATTGGCAGTATCAAAATGCCTGATACCGGCTTCATAAGCCCGGCGAACCAGTTCCGGGTTATCGGCGTTCATCACGCCCATGGAAACTATGGGAACCCGGAAGCCAGTCCGGCCCAGAGTCCTGGTTATCAGGGCCTCCGGTTTTTCTGCCGGGCGAACCTGGTAACTTGAATTCGACGCTCTGCCCAGGGCCAGGACTCCGGCCACTGTGCCGGCCGCGGTTCCCAGAAATTTTCTTCTGTTGAAAGTTTTTCTGCTGTTCATGAGCCCTCCTGAGACTGAATAACCGTTTATTTTTTACCTTTTAACCGTTTCCCGGTCAAGAACAATCGTCTTCCGATTTCGCTATTTTCCGAAAACTTCCGCTGCTGGATTAAAATCCAAACCTGGTGAACAGATAAAGGAAAAGCGGCAGGCTGACTGCTGAAACCAGGGCGCTGGCCACAAACAGCTGGTTGACGAAGGCCCGATTCCCTCCGGCCCTTCCGACCAGCACCGGAACTACCGTCAGCGGCGGCACCGCACCCTGCAAAATCAGTATCAGGGACACCGGAGGTGGAATGTGAAATATTTTTATGGCCAGAAGGACAGAAGCCGGGAAGATGAAATTCTTCACCAGAACAAACCACAGCACCTTTCCCGGAAAAAATTTCCTGGCTCCAACCAGATCCAGGTAGATATTGCCGCCCAGGATGAGGAAAATGAGCGGGGTGGAGATGGACCCGACGGCCGCAAAGGTGCTCCTGAGAAAACCTGGAATATAGACTTCCAGGCCGGTCAGCTTGAACAGAATGGCCAGAACCGTGGCCAGAAAGGCTGGAGACAGAAGCCTGCGCCACCTGGTTTTTGGCTGCTTCAGACCCAGGATGGCTGGAATTACCAGGAAGAAGAAACTGGGATAGAACATCATGAATATAAAGAGCACGGCCACTTCGGCTGAATCGCCTCCATAAAGACCGGTCATCAGAGCCAGCGGGAAAAAGATCCCGTTCTGGAAGAACAAAGACAGGAAAAATTCTCTGTTGCTTTTCGAAACCAGGGTAAAAAAGAGGGACAGCAGAAAAAGTCCGGTTGTCAGACCGAGCCACCAGAGCGGATAAATATACCAGCGACTGTGGCCAGCGGGGTCGAAATTGTTGATGATGCTGACGAAAACAAAAAAGGGCAGGGCTAAATCTATGCCCAGAGTCGACAGAAATTTCAGGATGCTTTCTTTATCCTGAATCTGGCTGCGGAAAACAAAAAAACCGACCACGGCTATTCCCAGCTGGGCAGCCACCACTTCAAAAGCCCTGGCAAAGATGCTCATGGTTTCGGGTCGGAGTCTTTCTGCCTGATTCATTTAAACTACCCTATCGAGAGAATTCTGGCAACGATTTTTATAGCCGGGGAGAAGGGAAACGGGATTTACCACGACGCCACCGAATCCCGACGGCCGCCAGGTCGCCAGCTCGCTTCTTCTTTTTCCCTCACCCGGTGGCAGTTCTTCCTTCATTCGTTCGGTTCTTAAAACAGGTCTGGACGGCCGAATAACTAATTCCCTAAAAAGATTCTGGTTTCGTCCGGCTCCCGGTCGATTCCCTTCTTTGCCGGCCGACGGCCTAAATTTCTGATTTTCACTTCAATAACAGCTTGATTCTCCCCGGCATCCGGAGTATCACATTCCCTGGAGTCAGGGACTGATTGCGGGGCCAGGTCCTTGGCTTGATGCCTCCTGGCCCGTGAAACCTTAAGCGATCATTTCCTAACCGGCCGGGTTCCCTGCTTATTGCCGAAAGGCAAAAAAGGTAATAAAATTTCACAATAGAAGGGAAAAGACCATGAAAAATAAAATTAATGGGATCAGCCGGTCGGTCCTGGCGATCTGTCTTCTTTCTGCCCTGTCAGCTCCTTTTATTTCTGCCGGGCAGAGCAAGCCCGACCCCCGACCCGGAGAGGAACGTGTGGCGCGGGCAATAGCAGTCATCAAGGACCTGGCCAGCATGAAAGAAGAGGGCATCCCGGCCCGGCTGCTGGAAAAAGCCGAGGGCCTGGCCATCTTCCCCGGAGTGGTCAAAGCGGCCTGGGGAATCGGCGGTCAGTACGGGCGGGGAATTGTCATGGTCAGAAGAAAAGACGGTCAGTGGGGAAACCCTCTGTTCATCGACCTGATCGGCGGCAGCTTCGGCTGGCAGATAGGAGTCCAGAAGGCCGACCTGGTGCTGGTCTTTAAGAACAGAGAAGGGGTCGAGAATATTGCCTCCAATAAAATTACTCTGGGAGCAGATATGAGCGTCTCCGCCGGTCCGGTGGGCCGGAGCGCCGAAGCCAGCACCGACCTGGAAATGGAAGCCGAGATATATTCTTATTCCAAAAGCAAGGGGTTGTTTGCCGGAATCTCGATAAAAGGCGGCACCCTCAGAGTCAATCAGGAAGCCAATGCCGGTTTTTACGGGGCCAGCCTGAATCCCTCCAGGATTCTCTATGAAAACATTAAAACCCCGGTCATCGTCATCCGTCTCCACCAGACAATAGAAGAACTGTCGAAAACATTGAAAAAATAATTTCGCCGTTTCTGTTCAGGAAGAGCTGGAAGGCAAGAACGGGGGCGGGGATATTTCTTATAAATCAGTCCCTGTCGCTGTTAGAGCAAAAAATCAGAAAATAATGATCGCCCCCAGACCCGCAGTGTTGAATCCGTTCAGGCCGCGGCGAGAAGAAGATTGCCTTCGCCGGATTACCAGGCCCGGAAATCCTCAGCCTCATATCTTCTGCATGGTGATTGAACCGTTGGTAGTATGAAGCTCAATTCTTGGACCCTGACCGCTGCCCATCCGGCCTTCAACTCTTCTCCGGGAAAGGCTGCCCTCGACGGTAACAGGAAAGTCAAGGCGAACGCTGCCGTTGGTCGTCCGGGCGCTGAAATAAGCGTTGGGCTGGTTTTTCAGTCTGATGGTGAGGCTGCCGTTGGTGGTCTTTGCTTCGAGGTCGGCCACGATTTCATCCAGCTCCAGCTTGATACTGCCATTGGTGGTCTTGAGGCTGGTTCTGCCTTTGAC
>CAZDZU010000259.1:0-3153 GCA_964509995.1 uncultured Eubacteriales bacterium
ATATAAAACCTAAAATGATTAGTAAATAACTTCCCAACCCAAAAATTCCTGTAGTGGCGGCATAATTGAGGTATTCATTATGCGCTTTGTTATAAAGGAAATCCCACTCCGAAGTCATGTTGTGCTCGATGGGTCGGAATTGGTAATAAGAGAAAGCAAATGTTTCAACACCTGAGCCAAAAAGAGGATAACGTTTAAAAATCTCAATTGCTCCTTTCCAGACAATTTCTCTTATCTTCCCGGACTCGGTAACTCCTATTTCGATGACTGAAGATGTGGCAGGTTGCATTTCTGCATTTTTGGCAATTTCTTTTGGCTTACCTCTTAAGATTTCCGATAGTGTGAAACGGTTGATTTGGGAAAAAGGAGAGCTGAAGAGAAAAATAAGAATTAAGAATAAAGATGAATTCGGGGAAGAAAGGTTGATCCAGGCCGCCCTGAAATACAGAGAGCTGCCGGCTCAGAAAATGATCGAATTCATCCTGGCCGAGGTCGACAAATTCTCTGAAAGGCTGGAACCGGACGATGACCGGACCCTGGTGATAGTCAAGCGCGCCGACCATCCCGGCTGACCCGGATCTCCGGGAATTTCAACCTTCCGGTCTCTGTTGTAACCGGTTATTTTGCCAGAATCATTCCGGCTATCTTCTCCAGATATCGGACATCTGCCTCATCAAAACTGGCCAGTCTGTCCGAGTCCACGTCTAACACCGCGAATACCTGACCGTCGGAAGCAAACACCGGAACGACAATTTCAGATTTCGACCGCTCATCGCAGGCAATATGGTCCGGGAACTTATGGACGTCGGGAACGATGATGGGTTTTTTCTCTCTGACCCCGGCCCAGCAGACTCCCCGGTCGTGGGCCAGTTTGAGGCAGGCCAGGGGACCCTGATAGGGCCCGACTATGAGCTCACCTTCTTTGAGAAGATAAAAGCCGCACCAGAAATAATAATCAAGTTTATGATAAAGAAGGGCATTTATGGTGGCCATCCGGGCCACCGGGTCTTCAGATTTCTGGAAAAGTTCTTTCAGCTGCTCTATAACCCTTTCGTAAATTTTTTCTTTTTCCATTCATTCTCCTCCGAATTAGATTCTGATTCAGGCTGACTTATGAATCATCACCCTCGCCAATTTTTTCAATCCGGGGCTGAATATGATTATAAGCGGGACGAAAATAAGGTCAATCGGGGGAATAAGAAAACATCATCAGGAAAAATAAACAGAGGCCGGGTGATCATGGTTGTGCTCCGGAGGCTTCATCGGACAGGGAAAATATCGGCCAGCCCTACCGCCTGGAAATAAGATATCTCGCTGACTACAGCTTTGTGGTGATAATCTTCACTTCCGGAAAATATTATTTCAATCCCAGAGATGAGAATATTTGGCTCCATTCCCGGTGTTGAACAGAACCACTGACTCTCCTTCTTCAATCCACCCGCTTTGCTTTAAACGCAGAAAAGCGGCCAGAGTGGCTCCGCCTTCGGGCGCCGGCCAGATGCCCGCAGTCCGGCCAAGGAGATAAGTGGCTTCAAGAATTTCCCTATCGGGAACAGCCACCGCGGTTCCCCCGCTCTGTCGCAGGGCGCGCAGTATAAGAAAGTCGCCCACGGCCGCCGGCACACGGAGCCCGTCGGCGATTGTCCTGGCGTTGGGCCAGGCTTCGGCGAATTCCCGGCCTTCATGAAAAGCTCTGACCATCGGGGCGCAGCCTTCAGATTGGACGGTAACCAGCCGTGGACGCCGGGAATCGATCCAGCCCAGTTTTTCCAGCTCCTCAAAAGCTTTCCACATTCCAACCAGACCGGTTCCTCCGCCGGTCGGATAGATGACCACCTCCGGTAGCTTCCAGCCCATCTGCTCGGCCAGCTCATAGCCCATGGTTTTTTTGCCTTCTATGCGGTACGGCTCTTTTAAGGTGGAAACATCAAACCGGCCGTGCTTTTCCAGATCCTGACGGGCAGCCTTTCCGCAGTCAGTTATCAACCCCTGAACCAGATGCACCCCGGCTCCGAGCACCCGGCATTCATTGATGAAAGGTCTGGGGACGTCAACAGGCATATAAACATGGGCTTCCAGCCCGGCCAGAGCAGCGTAGGCGCTCAGCGCGCAGGCGGCATTTCCGGCCGAGGGGATGGAGAGCGACCTGACCCCGAGTTCGAGGGCCCGGCTTACCGCCAGACAAAGGCCCCGGGCTTTGAAGGAGCCGGTCGGATTCAGTCCTTCGTCCTTGATGAAGATGGGGCTGTGCCCGACTTCAATCTCAAGACGGCTGGCCCGGAGGAGCGGCGTGAAGCCCTCGCCAAGGGAAAGCCGGCGGGCCTCATCCCGCACCGGCAGCAATTCCCGGTAGCGCCACAGGCTCGGCTGCCGTTTCGCCAGATCCCCGGGACGGATAGCCTTTCCGGCCGCCTCCAGGTCGTATCGTGCCAGCAGGGGCTTGCCGCATTCCGGACAGAGATTCCAGAGCCGGTCCGGGTCGTAAGTCCTTCCGCAAAATCCACATTCCAGGTGATGGAGGTAACTCTGATCAGACATGCTTTATATTTACCATTTTTAAATAAGACTGCCAATTCTGGCTTCAACAAACCCGGGCCAGAAGTTATTCCGACAGAAAATTTAGAAACTGGATTGTCTATTAAAAAATTATCTGGAGCCAGGTTTCCTGTCGGAGACTCAATGGGTCTTAATTTCCATGCTTAAAAATTGACTCTCCATTTCTTAATCATATCATCTGGGTTGATCCTGAACTCTTTAACTCAAATTCTTCCCGCCAGACCGAGGACAGCAAAAAGCGCCCTTAAAGGGCTATTATCCACTTGAAGGGTGAATTTGCGACAGGTGTTGTCAGCCCGAACAAGACGTTAAGAAAATCAACGGCTACCTGTTTAAGGCCACGAACCACAGCAGCCCCGAGACCGGGAAAAATTAAATTTCCACGCCCGGGGGTAAAAGATTCAGGTCGGATTCTTCATAAAATTCTTTCCTATAATTTAAGCGAATCGTTATAATTGGAAGCAAGAATGGAGGCTCCGGATGAAAAACAAGTATTTTCTCTTCAATTTTATTTCTCTTTTTATTTTGCTGGGCACATGGCAATTGCTCTCGGGCCAGGACAAAAAGAGTAGCCAGGCTAACCACCCTGAGGCCTTA
>CAZDZU010000260.1:0-3147 GCA_964509995.1 uncultured Eubacteriales bacterium
GCCATCTCTGTTCCCCCCATCTGGATGGAGATTGACCTGGAGAGTCCGGACTATAAAGTCTCGGGGGTAACCGTTCCGGGGGTGCCGCTGGTTATCATCGGGCACAATCAGTATATAGCCTGGGGTGTGACCAACTCTTACCTGGATGTTCAGGATATCTACGTGGAGCAGGTTAACTGGGATAATGAATCGTATTTCCGGAAGGGAGAATGGAAACCTTTTACCTTCCGGAAGGAAATAGTAAAAATCCGCGGGGAAAAAGAGCCCAGAATTATGAACATTCGCTGGACAGAAGAAGGCCCGATGCTCAATCCCTTTCTGCTGAACTGTGAAATGCCCATTACCCTGCGCTGGACCATCTACGAGGGCGACCAGACAGTTTACGGCTTGTATTTAATAAACCGCGCCCGCAACTGGACCGAATTCTGCCAGGGTGTCAGGCTATTTGAAAATCCCTCCCAGAATTTTGTCTACGCCGATATCGCCGGCAACATCGGTTACTACCTGTCGGGTAAGATCCCGGTCCGCAAAAAAGAAACCGCAGTCTATCCCTATCCCGGCTGGCGGGATGATAGCCTGTGGACCGGCTATCTGGCCGAGGAAGATAAACCGAACCAGTTCAATCCACCGGCCGGGTTCATCGTCACTGCCAACAGCGATCTTTATCCCGAAGGATATCAGCATTACCTGGGTTATGACTGGCTCAGCTCCGACCGGAAAGAAAGAATCAAGGAACTGATTGCCGCCAGACCAAAACACTCGCTTGAGTCCCTGATGGCCATCCAGAATGATGTCTATTCCCGCAGGGCAGAGCGGGTTAAAAAAGTTTTGAATCAGATCAGGCTCAGCGACCCGGCTGCCGAGCAGGCCAGAAAAATACTGGTTCAGTGGGATGGAGAGGTCAGGGGAGGGCTGGCCCCGGCCATATTCGAAGTTTTCTGGGAAAAATTGCAGGAGCTGACTTTCAGCGATGATTTTAGAGCTTATTACGAGCAGATTGCAGACTACTTCCGTTTCAAAGAAGCCGGCCTGGAGAGGATTTTGGGTCAACCTGATTCTCGCTGGTTTGATAATAGAGAAACCGAGAAGGTGGAAACCAGAGAAGAAATGATTGAAAAGGCGCTGCTGGAAACGTTGTCCAGCCTGAGAAAAAAGTTCGGGCGCAACGAGGAGAAGTGGGACTGGTCGCTCCTCCACCGCCTCCACTATCAACATCTCCTGGGACAGAAGTGGTTTCTGGGTTTCTTCAATGCCGGCCGTTTTCCGATGATTGGCGACAGCACCACCGTCCGGGCTAGTTTCGGTTCCGGTGGCTGGGAAACGACTGGAGGTGCTTCCTGCCGGCTGATCGTCGACCTGTCGGACCTGGATAGATCTCTATCGGTGATTACCTCAGGGCAGAGCGGTCATTTTATGAGTCCTCATTACAGGGACCAGATTTCTCTTTACTTAAACAGCCTCTACCATCCCTGGAGTTTTTCGGCGGCTGCGGTCGGCCGGAATCTGGAGCGAATTGAGAAGCTGTTGCCGGAAAAATAATCCCGACCTTAATTAAAGTTCAAAAAGAAGACCGCGGCTTATTTTCAGGGGAGAGCGCAGCCGGAGTTGTAACCAGTGGCTGGCTTTCTGGCAGGCCTCGGGCAGGCTGCGGCCATCAGCCAGATAACAGAGTATGGCTGAAGACAGAAAACAACCGGTGCCGTGAACATCGAGCGGGAGTTTTCGCTTCTGGAACCGGAAAATACGCCGGCCGTCAAAAAGGATATCAACTGCCCTGTCAATCAGATGACCTCCCTTAACCAGACAGGCAGAGGAGGTCAGCTCAGCCAGCTGCCTGGCGGCTTCGGCCATTTTTTCCGGGGTATCGATCTTCTGGCCAAGGAGAAGAGAAGCCTCTGTCAGATTGGGTGTCAGGAGGGTAATTTTGCCGCTTATGGCTTTAAGATAGTTTTTCAGGCTTTGTTTCTCCAGCAACCATCCTCCGGAAGTGGAGCGGAAGACCGGGTCAACCACCACCGGCAATCTGCGGTTTTCAGAAAGAATATCTTTTATGACCGGGAAAAGCTTTCTGCTTCCCACCATCCCGACCTTGAGGCCTGAAAGTTTGAAATCCGACCGGAGCTGGCGGTATTGCTGCCTGACCAGGTCAGGAGATAGGGAGCGATAATCATAAACGCGGCTTGAATTCTGAACGGTAACGGAGGTCAGAACTGCCAGCCCGTAGTACCCGCGGGAATTAAAGACCCTTAAGTCGAGAGTGGCTCCGGCCCCGGAAGAAGGGTCAAATCCGGCCAGAGTCAGGAGAGCTTTTTTCATAAAATCATTCTAACCCAAAATGAGAAATAATTTTAGCCGTTCCCGTCTCCGGAGGGCTGACCGAATTTCCCGGAAGAGGAGAGGCAGAAAACGTATCTGGCCGAGCAGGAGTAATCAATGTTCAATGGTCTAGAACTAATTTTGTCTGGCTTTAAAGAAACCCTTAATAACAGGCGCTTCACCCGACTCTTTTTTATAGCCCGGCTTTTTTCCCATTTCTGTTGACCCGGCGGTTATGTTAGAATTTTTCCTGTGGAAGCCAGGTTTCATGCTTTCATCGCCGGCCGGGTTCAGGGAGTGGCCTTTCGTTTTTTCGCCCGGGAGGTGGCCAGCGAGCTGGGTCTTACCGGCTGGGTCAGCAATCTTTATGACGGTCGGGTGGAGGTAGTAGCCGAAGGCGACAGGGAAAAGCTGGAGCTCTTTCTGGCCGAACTTAAAAAAGGACCCCGGCTGGCCAGGGTGGAGAAGGTTGAAGTTACCTGGGAAGAATTCAGAGCGGAATTTTCCGATTTTTCGATAAGATTCTCCGGCTATTGATGGGGAGTCAGTTTATTTTTCCTCCGGAGTCCAGAAACTTTTTCCGGCAATCTTCAGAGCAAAAATAATAAACCCGGCCATCTCTATTTTCTTTCAGAGCTTCGTCCTCGGGAATATAGGTGTTGCAGACCTCATCCTTGACCATCGTTTTTTTGGGCAGGGAATCGGGCCGGGGGTTGCTCCTGGAAACATTGTGCCCGAGCGATTGAAAGAAGCGCACAACCAGGAATACCAGGTAGAAGAGCAGAAAAAGGAAGATTAATCTTATGATCATTAAATTAAAATTTACTCGAT
>CAZDZU010000261.1:0-3134 GCA_964509995.1 uncultured Eubacteriales bacterium
GAATATGATAATGGAATGAACTGACAACAGGATTTAATGATGAAAAAAAGAGCGAAAACCAATCAACTGCCGCTGGTAGGCGTCCAGAATCTGAGAACCACGGTTCTGTATAGAAAGTCATCAAAGGCCGGGAAAAATCTAAAAAATCATTCGGACCTAAATATAAATAGTAAATTTGCGAAAATTACCGGACCCGGGACCGTCAACAACAGGCCCTGTTTTCCTTTAAGCAATCCTGCCAGCCTGATTAAAGGCATTGACCGGCCGGCCTTCTCCGTATTAGAACAGGCCCCGGACAGCTGCTCTCAGCGATCCACCCGGACAACGCGCCCTTCTCAAAGAAACTTGCGACCGGGGCTGTCTATTCTTGCCAGCCTGGCCTTCTGCCTGCTGCTGGGAACAGGTTTCGAGGCCTGTTATGCTCCGCTTGGAAAAACGCAGGCGCCCGTACCGGCCGGAGAGCGCCCTGCCCAGAGCCCGTTCACCGCTGGCGACGAAGCGGTCAGAAGCAGAGTTGACGACTGGCTGCGTCAGCTGCCGGCAGGAAGCCAGGCCGAAACGGAAAAAATCTTTGCCGACATGCTCAAAGCCGGTTCTCCGGTTGTTTTTGAGCTTGGCCGCCGCCTTTCTGTTCCCGGAGAGAAGGATGACAGCCTGGCCCGGTATGCTCTTGACGGCCTGGTCACCAGAAGCGGAAATCCCGGATACGAAAAACAAAAAGAACTGCTGGCCGATGACCTGCTGAAGCTGGCAGTCTACGCCCCTTCAGACGAGATCAGAAAATTCCTTCTGGAAGAAGTCCAATATGTGGCCAGCCCGAAGCATCTGGTCCGGCTGGTTTCTTTCCTCAAGAATCCAGACCTGACCGAATATGCCCTAAAAGCCATGCTCCGGGTGAAAGGAGCAGAGCTGGAAAATCGCCTGATTGACAATCTTGACCGGCTGCCGAGCGAATCGCGGACGCCCTTAATCCTGGCTCTGGGAAATCTGCGCAGCCGGAAAGCGCTTCCCCGCCTTCAAACCATGGCCGCCAGTTCAGACCCGGAAATAAAATTTTCTGCTCTGACTGCCCTGGCTGAGATAGCCGAACCTTCTTCCGAGCCGCTCTTTGCCTCCATCCCCGCACTCTCCAGTCCTCAGGAAAGAAGGCAGAGCCTGGAGCTTTACCTGCGATTTGCCCGGAGGTTAGCCGAAGACGGTCATAAAGGCCGGGCCCTGGAAATTGCTCAAAGAGCCACAGAAATTTTCACCTCCGGAGAGGAAGTTTCTCTGCGCTGCGAAGCTCTCAATCTGGTAGTTGAGATCGCCGGCGAAAAATCGATTCCTGAGATAATTAAAGCTGTCTGGAGCGAACAGCCCGCTTACCGCCAGCAGGGCCTGAACCTGGCCAGCAAACACAATTGGCCCGGACTCATAAAAGAGCTCGCCCAAAGCCTGGATGGGCTCCCCCCGGTTAACAGGGCAGCAGTCATAGAATTTCTGGGAAACCCGGAAATCCCGATTAAGGTGGAGGTAATTGAACCTTACCTGGACGACCAGAATGAAGAGGTAAGGCAGGCCGCCAGCAGAGCTTTCTTTGCCCGGAAGAGAGACCAGGCTGTCCCTCGCCTGCTGGCTGGATTAAACAGGTCAGAAGCCGAGGCCGGGCTTATTCTGGAGCTTTTTAAGACGCTCCCGGGGCAGAGCTATCTGCCCGCGGTCAGAGAGTCCTTTCCGCTGCTTTCTGACGGCGGGAAAATCGCGGTCCTCGATTCTCTCCGGGACGTGCTGGATTCAAGCTGGAAAAAAGAAGTTCTGGCCGCCAGCCAGTCAGAAAATCCCGAGCTGAAAAAAGCCGCTACCGAGTCACTTTTTCAGGTTGTTGACGACGGTGATCTGGCCTGGCTGGTGGACCGATATCTCTCTTCGCCGGACCCATCCCTGGCCAGTGGTTTTCAAAAAGCTATCGTTGGCGCCCTGAATAAAATTCAGAATTCGGAATTAAGACAGAGGTCAGTCCTGACTTTAATCAGCCAGAAATCAGGCCAGCAGCGGGCGGAGTTGATAAGATTACTGCCGCAGGTTGGTGGCCAGGACTGTCTGAGAATTGTCGTTCAATTCCTGAACGAGAAAAGCCCGGAAATAAGTGCCGCCGCCCTGGCTGCGCTCAGCAACTGGCCGGATTTTGAAGCCAGTCCGCACCTGGTTAACCTCATTAAGAGCAGCAACAACCGGACGCATCGCTATCTGGCCTTTCAGGGACTGGCCCGGTTAATGAAAGACCCGACCGCCGACAGAGAACAAAAAATCGGAGTACTCACTGAAATAAAACCACTGGTTGTCTACCCTGATGAAAAAAATTTCTTTCTAACCGCCTGGAGCAGTGTGAGAGACCTGAGATCTCTCAAAGAGATGGCAACCTTTTTCTCAGATGAAAACCTCAGGGAACGAGCCGCGGTTCTGGCCTGCCGCCTGGCCAGGCCCGCAGCTGGAGAGGAAGGGCTGAGCGGTTTTGAAACCATAATGATTCTGAAGAGAGCTCTCACCCTGCTCAAAGATGACCTGGAAATTGAGGAAACGGAGCTCTACCTGGACAGACTGCTCCGGCAGGAAGGATTTGAGCCACTCTTTAACCGCAAGGATCTTTATGGCTGGAAAGGTCTGGTCGCCGACCCCGTCCAGCGGGCAAAAATGAGCCCAGAAGAGCTCCGGATTGCCCAGCAAAAGGCCGATGAAGAAATGAGGCGGCACTGGAGGGTGGTCGCCGGCGAGCTGGTTTTTGACGGAAAAGGTCACAGTCTTTGCACAGCCAGAGACTACTGTGACTTCGAGCTGTTTGTTGACTGGAAAATAGAACCAGGCGGAGACAGTGGAATTTATCTCAGAGGCTCGCCCCAGGTTCAGATCTGGGATCCGGCTCAATGGCCGGAAGGTTCGGGAGGGCTTTACAACAACCAGAAAAATCCGAATAAACCTCTTCAGCCGGCAGATAACCCGGTCGGAACCTGGAACACTTTCTACATCAGGATGACCGAGGAGCGGGTCACGGTCTACCTTAACGGCCAGCTGGTGGTGGATAATGTGGTCATGGAAAACTACTGGGAGCGAGATAAGCCCATCTACCGCTGCGGCCAGATTGAACTTCAGGCCCACAA
>CAZDZU010000262.1:0-3125 GCA_964509995.1 uncultured Eubacteriales bacterium
TTCTGGGACTGGACGCTGATTGGCAGGAATTTCAGGTCGGGCAGGGCCTTCATCAATTTTGCGGTCAATTCCTTTTTGCGACCCTCGTAATCATAGCCGATGTTGGGCCAGGTTGGTTTATCCGGCTGAAGGTGAGAAAAAACCAGCCGGATTTCCGGACGTCCAGCTGGTTCATTCTCAGTCCTGGCCGTCCGGTTCAGGCGTGAAATCATATTCTTATTCAATAACAGCGCCGAAGACGTACCAGCCAGGCAGTTTTCCAGGAACTGACGCCGGCTCAAGCTTCCCGGTTTTCTGACCCTGGTTTCAGGCGCTTTTTTCATGGTCGGCTCCTTTCCTGAGTTATTTGATTTGTTCATATCACCGGAGGCGAGCGCAGGTCAAGGGAGTTTTTCGTCTGGGCATCCGTATCAAAACCTGCTTTTTATGGGCTGAACTTATTTCTCCTCTTTTGACAGCAGGATGATTGGGGAGAGACCTGATATTTTTTTCACAACATACCAAACAGCTAACTTTTGGCCAGAATAAATATCTTCGCGCCTGGTTTTCTCCGGTTGCTAAAAGAATGTCCTGTCGTCGGCCCTAAAAATTAAATAAAATAGTCATGAATACGGTGGAGGACGGCATGCGCTTCAACTCAGGGATAATAAGGAATCTGATTTTATTTTCTGTCGTTTTTTCTGCTTATAACAGCCCCAAGCTCGAGGCTTCCGGCCCGGTCAGGCCGGCAGGCGACGGGGCGGTGTTTAACGTCAGAGACTACGGGGCGTCCGGAAATAAGGAACAGAATGCCCGGGGCGCCATCCAGAAAGCCATTGAGGCCTGCGCCGCGGCTGGAGGCGGGATGGTATATTTCCCGCCGGGGGATTACAGCACCGGAACCATCCATCTGCGGAGCAACGTCAGGATATACCTTGAAGCCGGGGCTACCGTCTATTCCATTAAGGATAAAACTGCCTTTGATAAGGATGCCCTGTTCTATGGTGAAGACCTGGTAAACGTTACCCTGGAAGGCCGGGGTATGATCAACGGTCAGGCCGGCTACGAGTGGCGGGAGAAGGGTGATTTCCACGACGATTTTATCTATCCCAACCAGCTGGAGATGGAGAAACTCGGACGACCGCTTATTCGTTCTTTCCCCCGGAGCGATCAATTCGGGAAGCTGGTCCTGCTGCTCAGGTGCCGGGATGTGCTCATCCGGGGTCTGTCCTTTATCGATTCACCCAGCTGGACGATTCATCCCTATGGCTGCGAGCGGTTAACCATCGACGGAGTCTATATTCGTTCCAGCCTCAAAGAAGCGGTCTGGGCCGACGGCATCGACCCTGACGGCTGCCGGGATGTCAGGATTGCCAATTGCACCATAGAAACCGGCGACGATGCTCTGGTTTTTTATTCCATGAACTGGTTCGGTCCGGCCCTGCCCTGCGAAAATATCAGCGTGACCAACTGCCGGCTGTCTTCAGCTTCCAGCGCCATCAAATTCTGTGACGGCAATATGAACGCCATCCGGAAAGTGACCATCAGCAATTGTGTGATCACCGATTCCAACCGCGGCCTGGCTTTTATGGTCTTTGACGGCGGAGTAGTGGAAGATGTGGTCATCTCCAGTCTGGTGATAGAAACAAGGCGGCATGACTGGTTCTGGTGGGGAGACGGGGAGCCGATTCATTTTAACGTCAAGCAAAGGAGCGAGGTCCACCGAAACTGGAAAAAGGAGGATGACCGACCGGCGGGCAAGATCCGCCGGGTGCTGATAAGTAACGTGATTGCCAGGGGCCAGGGTTCCAGCCAGATTACGGGGCATCCGGATAGTCCTCTTCAAGGTGTGACCATAGAAAACCTGCGCCTTGAAATTTCACACAATCGGGAAGCTGAATATGATAAGGCAGTCAATGCTCTGGAAATCAGGCAGGCTGAAAATTTTACACTCAGAAATGTTGAAGTCGTCTGGGAACAGCCCGAGTCGGAAAGATGGCAGAACGCGGTTTATGTTGAAAAAGTCAGGGGCCTGGAGGTTGATAACCTGAGGGCCCGCCAGGCGAAAAAAAACGACCTGTCGGCAGCAGCTCTGGTTCTGAATGGGGTGCGGGGGGCTATCATCAGGAATTGTCAGGCCAAACCTGATACCGGCACCTTCCTCCGACTCCAGGGCCCTGACACCGCGGAGATATATCAGGGGAACAACGAGCTCAGACTGGCTCGAAGACCGGTTGTGTTCTCAGACGACATGGCCGTTAAAAAGATAAAAAGGCTGGACTGAATCAGGGCCGGCCGCCTGGAAGCCTCAGGGGCGCAATCTGACAGGAGGAGAGATATTCGTCGCAAAAATTTAAGTCAGGCGGCATAAGCATTTAAAATTTCTGGATTGAAAAATAACTGCGGCGTATAATGTAGCCGGATTGATGACCAGGAGGGTTCCTTTGAAAAAATTTCTGCCAGTCTGTATTCTTGTGGCCTTAATTCTGTTCTGCGTCCGCAGCGCAGCCGCCAGGGTTTCCTTCGGGGTTAAGGGGGGAGTTAACCTGGCCAATATCTCTGTTTCTCCCCAGCCATTCGAGGTGTCGGCTTTTAAGACACTGATCAGTCCCTGTGGTGGGATTTTCTTTACCCTGCCTCTGGGGGCGTTCGGCATCCAGACGGAATTTATGTATGCCAGGCGCGGCACGCAGTACGAAGCCTTCATAGATGACGGTTTTTACAATGTTCGGTGGCACCATGATTATCTGGAGGCCATTGTGCTCCTCAAATGGTCGGGGCTCCGGGTCGGTCCCTTCAGGCCTTTCCTCCTGGCCGGTCCGTCCTATGGTTATTTGAGCCGGGCGAGCAGCGTGATTTATGATAGCGAAGGACAGAAAGTAGAGACCGTCGATTCCAGGGATTATTTTAAGAAATGGGAACTGGCCGCGGTTTTCAGCGCCGGGCTGGAATTCAAAACCGGATTGGCTCGGTTCAGCCTGGAGGGACGCTACCATCTGGGGCTCTCCAGCGTCGCTCTGTCCGGTTTCGAAGTGGATTATATTAAGAACAACAGCATAACGATATTGGCCGGAGTATCTTTTTAATTAAGAGTGGGGATGGGGTGAGTGAGGGGATTCGAACCCCCAACCACCGGATCCACAGTC
>CAZDZU010000263.1:0-3125 GCA_964509995.1 uncultured Eubacteriales bacterium
AGAAATATGATTTTCTCCGTTCCTTATCTTATTAAATATATATCGTGGATAATGACCCTTGAACCCGGAGACATCATTGCCACCGGAACTCCGGCCGGCGTCGGCCCGATGCAGCCGGGCGACCGGGTGGATGTGCAGATTGAAGGCATCGGAACTCTATCCAACTTTGTTAAAAAATAGAGGCAAGGAGGTAGGATGAAACTATTCCTGGACACCGCCAACCTGCGAGAAATCGAAGAAGTGGCCAGCTGGGGAATTCTCGACGGAGTGACCACCAATCCCACCCTGTGTTCTAAAGAAAATGTGCCCTTTGAAAAACTGGTCAGGGAAATCTGTCGCCTGGTCCCCGGGCCGGTGAGCGTCGAGTGCGTTTCCACCAGGGCCGAAGAAATAGTTCCCGAAGCCAGAAAACTTAATGCTCTGGCCTCAAACATCGCCGTCAAGATTCCGGTCAACCTGGAGGGACTGAAGGCTACCAGGATTCTGTCAGCCGAGGGTATCAAGGTCAATATGACCCTGGTTTTTTCTCCCTCGCAGGCTCTTCTGGCGGCCAAGGCTGGAGCGGCCTTTGTTAGCCCTTTTATCGGGCGGCTGGATGATATTTCCCATCACGGGATGGAACTGGTCGAACAGATTCTGGCCATTTATGAGAACTATAATTTTGAGACCGAGGTGATTGTGGCCAGCGTCCGCCATCCGGGGCACGTGGTAGAAGCGGCTCTGCTCGGAGCTCACATCGCTACCGTGCCTTATTCGGTCATGGAAAAACTGGTCAAGCATCCCCTGACCGATATCGGTATCGATAAGTTCCTCCAGGACTGGAAAAAAGTGGCCGGTAAATAACCGGAACGAATAGAATTGAGCTTTTATTGATGGGCTTCTTAAAAAAAAGGAAAGGCCTGGTCGCCCTGGTGGTGGTGGTCGCCTTTCTGTATATAGCCCTGTCCTTTGCCAGAAGCGTATTCCTGAAACAACTGGGAAGCCGTCTGGGCCAGAGCTTCGAGGTGGGAGAATTAAAGCTCCATTATCTGCCACCATCGCTGAGCATAAAGAATCTAAAATCAAAGACTGACAATCCCGGGTTTTCCGTGGAGAGTCTGAAGGTCTCGCTGTCCTTCCTGTCGCTCCTGAAAAAGGAAAAGCCGGTAACGGTGGAGGTCTACCGGCCGGAGCTTTTCTACGACGGTAAAAACCGGAAAGAAGGAGGGGGAGGGCAGAAGAGTTTTTCTATCCTCAATCTGCCCCTGGTTATCGAAAACGGTTATATTTACGACGGTCATTTTTCTTTCAACCTCAACCAGGGCAGCTATGAATTATCTGGCGTTTCAGCTTTTTTCCGGCTGGAGGCAGACCGATTAAGATTGCTGCTGAGGGCTGGCGCTTCCAGGATCAGGCCCTATGATTCGCCAGAGGTCCTGGAGGGTGAACTGGAAACTCTGATCACCAGCCGGGGAAGAACCATCAACCTCGGCCGGCTCATAGTCCAGGGAGAAAATTCCGCTGTCCGGCTCGAGGGTAAGATCGCTCTGCTGGAAAAAACACGGGTTGACCTGAGGGCAGTTTATAACCTTGACACCCCCTTCATCATGAGCGCTCTTGACCTGCCTTTTGAATGGAGCGGCAAGACCTCGGGAGAGGTTACCATATCGAATGAGGCCGGGCCCCTTCTGATCAAGGCCGATTACCTGACCAGGGATTTTCGCCTCAACCGGGTTGATATGGGGTCTGTTGAAGGCCAGGTGGTGGTGGAGAAAGGTCGGGGCGGGCAAATTCTGGCCGATATAAAGAAAGACGGTCGGCCGGCGGAAAAGGTTATCATCACCTACGGTGGCGGCAAAATAGAAGGGCAGATGTCTGGTTTCCATCTGGACCCGATAATGAGATACGCCTCGGTGCCCTGGCCGGTTGAGTCTCCAGCCTGGGGCAGGTTCAGCCTGAGCCGGGGAGAGCTGCAGGCCACGGCTGAATTCCGGGACCCGGTCAGCCAGGCTGAAGCCGGCGACAGATACCGGCTGAATGGTCTGGTTGAGGTGAATCTCCACCTGAAGAACAAAGACCTGAAAATCCAGACCAAAGATTTGAAGACTTCTTTTGGACAGCTGAACGTGGCCGGCCGGGTGGTCATAGGAAAGAGTCTCGACCTGGGAATTACCGGCCAATTCAGCGATGTCCGCGGAGCCCGGCAGTTTACCGAAAAACTTTTCCGGACAGAATTTGATTTTTCTGAAATCAGGGGAGCAGGTCGGGCTGAGATAGAAATTAAGGGAGACTACAACCGTCCCCGCCTGAACTTTGAATTCTCGCTGTCACCGGCGGGGTTCGAACGTTTCCAGGTGACCACAGCCCGCGGCCAGGTTGCGGTCGAGGGAGCAGAGGTCGAGGGAAAAGTCTATGTCCTGGATAAGAACTTTGAGGGGCAGATTGACCTCAGGACTTCTAACGGTCTGACTGAAACCAGGATGTCTCTGGAAAGAGCCCTGGTGGAAACGGTGCTGGATTACCTGAAGGTCAGTTTTCCGGTCAGGGGCCCGGTGGGGGGTAATTTTATTTATAGGACCGGAGGCGGCCGGGTTGATTTTCAGGGCGACTTTGCTTCAGAAGAAATGTTCATCCTGGGCAGCCCGGTCAGGAACGTCGGCGGTAAGATTATCTGGAACGACCGGGGATTGAGTTTTCCCGAGCTTCATTTTAACCTTAACGGAGGGGAGGTGGCTGGCCGGCTGGCTCTGGGTTACACCCCGGCCACCTACGATTTTGACCTGAAAGCGACCTCTATTGACCTGAAGCCCTTTTCCGCCGATTTTTCCGGAAGGATCAGCCTGGACCTTAAAGGTCAGGGGATTTTCGGTCAGGATCGACCCGCCGGAAAATTCTCCATTGATAGGTTCGGGGTTTTCTTTATCAAAGCGCAGGGAGCCTCCGGCAATTATGATTTGAATTTCTTGAATAATAATCTCAGCGTGGCTCTTATGGGAAGACTCCTGCCCGGCGACAGCGATTTTGAGCTCAAGCTGGAAATCCCGTTTGACCGGGATTTTCTCTCGGGCGAGGTGAAGGGTCGGCTGACCAATCTGGATTTGCTGCTTCCCTGGAAGGGAGCCAGCGGCAGCGTTGATTATCTTCTG
>CAZDZU010000264.1:0-3120 GCA_964509995.1 uncultured Eubacteriales bacterium
CAATCATATTTTACCAGATCATATTCCAGTTTAAGTGGCCGTCCCTGAATCAGGGCGGTTAGAGCTTCCCAGATCAGGTCGGCCGAGGGGGGACAGCCTGGAAGAAAATAATCAATTTTGACTATTTCGTGACAGGGATAAACGCGGTCTAAGAGTATCGGAATATCCTCATCGGCTGGAATCAGCCGGTCTTCCGGGGCCACGGTCGGGGAATTAAGGTAGGCTTCCTCCAGACATTCCCGGAGAGGGATGGTGTTGCGCATGGCCGGCAGTCCTCCCATGATCGCGCATTCTCCTACCGAGATCAGAATCCTGCAGTTCTTCCTGAAATATCTCAGAACTTCGACATTCTCGGCGTTGCAGCAGCCGCCTTCAATCAGCCCGATATCCACGGGGCGGCTGAATTTTTTGATATCGTCAATGGGCGACTTGTCAAATTCTACCAGTTCAATTAAATCCAGGATTCTTTCGTCAATGTCCAGAATGGACATATGGCAGCCGAAACACCCGGCCAAGGAAGCAGTGGCGATTACTGGTTTACTCATGTTCTTACCCCGTCATTTCTTTTCTTCGATTTCGCTGCCGATGGGCTTCTTATCGTATTTGCGCTTCCCGATGGGAATGCGGAAGCCCACCTCTTTTTTGAGAATAGCGCCCACCGGGCAGATGTCCATGGCTTTCCTGGCTTCCTCGTCGCTCAGCCTGGCGGCCAGCTTTTTATCAACATTGACCCTGACCCCGCCGGAGCGGTTCTTCATGGCAAAGACTTTCTTGCCATCCGGGGACTGAATGGCCCGGACGCAGCGCTGACACTGGACGCATCGATTGTGCTCCAGCAAGAATTTCGGGAAAGCTTCAATTTCTCTTTTCGGGAACAGATATGGAAACCGGGGAACCATAATCTGATAGCGGTAAGCCAGCGCCTGAAGCTCGCAGTTGCCGCTTTTCTCGCAGGCCGGGCAGAAGTGGTTGCCCTCGACAAACAGCATTTCTATTAAGGCTTTTCTATATTCGTCCACATCCGGGTGGTTATTTTCTATAACCATCCCGGGAGTAATCGGCTGGGTGCAGGCGGCCATCCAGCGTCCGTTAACCCTGACTGAACAGATGCGGCAGCTTCCCACCGGCTTCAGCCCCTCAAAATGGCACAGCACCGGGATGAAGATACCGTTAGCTTTAGCAGCCTCGTAAATGGTCTGCCCCGCTTCTGCCAGGCACTCCTGTCCATCGATGGTGAATTTTATCTTCTCAGGCATGTTCCTGTTCCTCCTGGAATTTTCTGCCGGTTACACTGCAGGCATCCTCCACCGCCCGGTGCAGGTCAAACTCGGGGATAAATTCTGCTTCTTTGTTGATCCGGCTCTCATAGAGTTCCCTGAAACTGGCCAGAGTGGTCAGCAGCGGATTGGGTGAGGTCTGCCCCAGGCCGCAGCGGCTGGTCGATTTGATTATTTTCCCCCAGGCTTCAATTTCTTTTAAATCATTTAAGGTGCCCAGGCCGGAAGCAATCTTCTCAAATTTTTTCTTGAGCAGGACGTTGCCGGCCCGACAGGGTACACACCAGCCACAGCTTTCTTCTATGAAGAAATCGAGAAAATTGCGGACTACGGTGAACAGATCGCGGCTGCGGTTGAAGATGATTATTGAGCCTCCAGTAGCCAGGTCGGAGAAGCAGATTTTCCGGCCAAATTGAGCTTCTGAAATGCAGTTTCCCGAAGGTCCGCCCACCTGGACAGCCAGAGTGTCTTCGGCTCCGACCATCTCCAGCAGTTCCTTGACCGTGAGCCCATATTCCACTTCGTAAATGCCCGGTTTCCCGCAATCTCCGGAAACGCTCAGGAGCTTGGTTCCGGCAGAGACCGGGGTGCCCATCGACCTGAACCAGCCAGCCCCGTGGGCGATAATCTGGGTAGCGGTGGCCAGCGTTTCCACATTATTGACGGTGCTGGGAAGGTTTAGATAGCCTTTCTGCACCGGAAACGGAGGCCGGTCCCGGGGCTCACCCCGCTTTCCTTCGGCTGACTCAATCAGGGCTGATTCTTCGCCGCAGACATAAGCGCCGGCTCCCATCTTAATTTCTATGTCAAAATCAAAGTCTCGTCCGGCGATATTCTTTCCCAGCCAGCCCTGTTCCCTCATTTTTTGCAGAATATGTTCCAGATAGTTTCGCAGATAGGTGTATTCGTGTCTGAGATAGAGGATCCCCCGTCTGGCTCCGACGGCATAACCGGCGATGGCCATGCCTTCAAAGACCATTTCCGGGCGTTCGGTCAAAATGACCCGGTCTTTGAAAGTGCCGGGCTCGCCCTCATCCGCGTTGCAGATGACAAAATGCTCCGGGCCTTTTTCTTTCCGGCAGAATTCCCATTTCAATCCGGTCGGGAAGCCCGCTCCCCCCCGTCCCAGCAGGTTGGCCTTCTTAACCTCATCGATGATGCACTCCGGAGTTGTTTCCAGAGCTTTGCGGATAGCCTGCCCGGCTGAGTAATCACCAAAAACGACCGGGCCTGCTTTCCGGATATTGTTCCTGACCATGGCCCGGACGAGCTCATGGCTGTTGGCTCCATCTCCCGTCTCTTCCACCATATCCCGGACAGACTTGCCTTCTCTCATCCAGCGGGCCAGCTTTTTGACCTTTTCCGGGTTCAGACAGGTAAAGATAACATCGTTTATTATAGCCGCCGGTTCCTGGTCGTTCATTCCTATGCAGGAGGTTTCCAGCAGGGTAATCAGGCCGTCTCCGGAGGTCTCACCGAAACGGCAGCCCGCTTCCTCCTCCCAGGCCCGGGCCACGCTTTTCCTGCCCGCCATTTCAGCAGTAATGGAATTATTTAAGTAAACCACATATTTCCCAAGCGGCCGGGCTGAAAGAAAGTGATAAAAGCTGATCACACCCTCAACTTCGGCCCTGGAGATTCCAAGGTCATCGGCTACAGCCAGCATGGCTTTTTCTGGAATGTAGCCCTCGCCAGCCTGTATTTCTTTCAGAATTTCTATCAACCGGGTGCGGTCTTTCCTGTATTTTGGTAATATCTTTTTATAATTCATATCCGACCCCTTATAAAAATAGAATTATTTATATCATAAACCCCGCTTTTTACAAAGAGTTATCTTGTGAAT
>CAZDZU010000265.1:0-3114 GCA_964509995.1 uncultured Eubacteriales bacterium
AGCGATAACTCCGGTTCCGGGCGGGGTCGGACCGATGACCGTAACCATGCTGCTGATGAATACCATAGAGGCAGCCGAGAGAACGCTGCTCTGACCCGAATCCGGACGGTTAATAGCTGTTCCGGTCGCTGGCTGGAAACAGCCATAAATCCCCCGAAATTTGAATTCAGAATGTCCCGGCAGGGGGAGATTCTTCCCGGTAATATATGAAGATTCTTTCATATGTCCTGGCTTCCAGGCTCGGATTCGGGCGTGATAATAGGCCCCTTTGCTCGGGCGGATTTTTGAATTGCCGACCCCGGTCTGACCCTGATCAGGCGTAACTGTGAAGTCCACTCAGAAAGTAGTTGACCCCGAAAAAGGTGAACAGGGCAGCCAGAAAACCAAGAACTGCAATCAGAGCAGATTTCCTGCCTTTCCAGCCGTAGACCAGCCGGGTGTGAAGGTAAAGGGCGTAGAACAACCAGGTGATAAGCGACCAGACTTCTTTGGGGTCCCAGCCCCAGTAACGTCCCCAGGCCTGGCTGGCCCAGATCATGCCGAAAACCAGGGCTCCCAGAGTAAATAGGGGAAATCCGACTGCAACCGCCCGGTAAGCAACCCGGTCCAGTTTTTCTCTTCTGGCTTCATAATCGGGTCCGCCGTCCTTCCTTTCGGGGCTCAGGAGATAGAGCAGGCTGGCCACGAAAGCCACCGCCAGGAAGGCTTCTCCCAGCAGGGTTACCGAAACGTGAAGCCAGAGCCAGTAACTCTGAAGGGCGGGAACAAGCGGATGGAAGCTCTTGGGCAGGGCCGGCGAAGAGGCCAGGGCCATCAGGGCCACAACCACCAGCCAGAGATAAGGAGCGATCTTTTCCAGACGGAATTTCCGGTCAAAGATGATCACCGCCAGCACACAGCTCCAGGCCAGGAAACTAACCGATTCGTACATGGTAGTAAATGGCGCCTGCCTGCCCTGGATGGTCCTCAAAATGAGGGAGAGACTGTGCAGGATAAATCCGACCAGTCCCAGATAGTAAGAAATTTTTCGCCACCGGTCTGCTGCCCTGAAATATGATATGAAGCCGGTCAGCATAGCCAGAAGATAGGCTATAAAAGCCAGAAGCAATAAAGAAAATTCATTCATCTTTCCCGTCCTTTGATTCCCTTCTCCCGGTCAGAGTCAGCAGCCCGTCAACCTCTTTCTGGAAGTCCTCCCGGTTTTTTCTGGCATATACCAGGTAGAGCGGAGGATGTCCTGTCCGCTGGTAGATTCTGACTTCCCGGTAGGGAAGATAAAAAGAGGCCAGCAATCCCAGGATCAGCAGCACCGAGCCGGACCAGACCAGGTTAGCCCCGGGGTCGGAGGAAGCTTCCAGGACCGAAAAAGCGGGAGCTCGAAAACTCTTCAGACTGACTTTGAGTTCCGGTCTGCTGGATCTCTGGTAGTGACTGGCCACCTGCGGAGGGGGAAAGACCCAGCCGAGAAAAACCTGCCGGCCACCTTCGGAAATCTCCACCAGGGCGGCCGGGTTTAAGGGCTCGGTCGAACGGCTGAAAGGCTGACCTCCGGCCTTAACTCCGAAATCCGGAAGGAAGTTGAGAACCTCTACTCGGATTCCAGTGCCCGGTTCTTCGGCTTCTCCGACCCTTAAGTTCACAGTTCGAGTCTGAACTCCCGGCCCTGATATTTCCAGCTCCACCTCTGCCCGATCCCAGTCCTGGCCGTAACCCATCTGGAAGAAATGCAGATGGCCGTATTTGAGGGGATGATTGACCTCGATTGTCTTCTGCAGCCTGAGCTGGCCGTTTTCCAGCACCGAAACCAGACTTTTCCAGTCCTTAACCGAGCCGTCCGCATAGTATTCGGTGGTAAATCTGTCAAGCCGCAGGCTGAAAGTCTGCCCCGGGATTTTCTCGACCTGTCCTTCAGTCAGGGCCAGTGAAACCCTCTGGCTGAAGATCGCTGAAATCAACCCGCCGACAATGATAATGATTAACCCCAGGTGAACCAGCTCCGGACCGAAAAGGCCCGGGCGGCCTTTGCGGGCGAGAAAAAGTTTTTCGTTTTCTTCGCTGTCTGTCTGGAGCCGGTAACCTTTTTCCCTGAAAAGGGCCACAAGCCGAAGGAGGTCCCGCTCCAGCCATCTTTCGAGCTGACTTCGGTCCCTTTTGTCGGACGGTTGCCTTCCGGAGGCCAGTATTTTTTCATCCCTTATTCTCAAACGCCGGAATCTGGCCGGCAGCTGTTGCAGCGAGCAGGACAGGAGATTGAGCAGAAACAGAAAGACCAGACTCAGGAATAGGGGGGACCGATAGAGATGGTCAAGATCAAGAAACCTGATCAGGCCGTAAGAACCGGGGAGATGCTCACGGTAGAATTCCGGTCCCTGCTCCTGGGGTATAAGGGTTCCTATTATCGCCAGTATGATTATTAAAATGAGCAGAGCTATGCCCAGTTTCAGGGAAGCCATAAATCTCCAAGGTCCCGGGGTCATGGCAGGTTAAAAGCGGTTAACTTTTCTGGCTTCTGGGCTTGCGGCGACTCTTTTTTTCCGCCAGCCGGACCATGTCCTGCAGGCTGACCGAATCGAAATAGTCTTTCATGACTGCCGTTCCTTGCTTCCAGATTTCATAAGCAGCGCAGACTGAAGACCGGGGACAGATATTCCTGTCTTCCACACATTCCACCAGGCAGCAATTGCCTTCCACTGCCTGCAGCACTTCACTCAACCTGATAGAGGCCGGCGGCCGGGCGAGGGTATAACCGCCTCCGGCTCCCCGCTGGCTCTTAACCAGCCGGTGGTCGCGAAGCGGAATTATGATCTGTTCCAGGTAACGGATAGAGATATCCTCTTCCTCGGCCACTTCCTTCAGGGAGCGGGCGGGAGAGCTCTCCTGGAAATGCAGGGCCAGGTTGAGCATCAACCTGGTGCCGTAACGTCCCTTGGTTGAAATTCTGAACATCTCAGCCTCCTTGCCCGGGGCAATCGGGCTCCGGGTCGCTGATAGCCATAATCCAATTTACCATAATTCTATCGGAATAGTCGACATCAGGCAAATTCAATATTTCTTGACAGGTTTTGAACTTAAATTGTATGCTAATAGCTAATCTAATCAGTCCTGACGAAATTA